>CALFNJ010000647.1 GCA_937902865.1 uncultured Opitutaceae bacterium | reverse complement strand
ACCGACGAATGCCTCATCTCCACAGGCGATCTCGTGCAGGCGCAGTGCGGCACATCGAAACAGCCCGATGGGGTTCTCTGCGGCACACAGACGCTCTCCTGCCTGGCACAGAGCAGCTGTCAGCAGGGCTTCGGCGTCACGCAGCCGGTCGATGATCGCCCCCCGAATTGCGCGCCGAATCAGCCCGGCACAACGCTCGTTCCTGCGTGGAGCTACCGGAGCAACGGCCAGGTCATCTTCATCGGCCGCACGCCGGCGATGGTCGTTGACCGCTCCTTCCTGAATGCGACCGGCGCGCCGGACCTCAGCTTCGCCACGCTCCTCGAGCCGGCGACGGAATTGACGCCCCGCGTCATCGCGGCGCTGCCGAAGCCCGACGTGAAGCTCGATTCCGCCTGCGCCCCGCTGAAGTACATCCACCGCAACCTGCAGGACGGCGACGTCTACTTCTTCTTCAACGAATCCGACCAACCCCAGACCCGCACCGCGACCCTCGACGGCCGCGGCCAGGTCCAGGTTTGGGATCCGACCGAAGGCAAAATCCAGGCCGCCGCGAACGTCCCCGCCGCCACCGGCTCCATCGCGGTTCCGCTCACCCTGGCCCCGCACGAATCCCGCTTCATCGTCATCGGCCCGTCGGTCTGATCCGGCGGCCGAAGGCAGACGCCGAAAGTAGGGCGGGTCTCCGACCCGCCTTCCGACTCCGCCAACTCCATGCTCCTACTGGGGACGCGACCTCCCGGTCGCGTGACGGCGGCCAAAAGGCCGCCGCCCCAAGGTAGGGACGGGCGGCCCGCCCGTCCGTTTCGACGTCGAGCGACGCCGAAGCCGACGAGCGCATCCGCTCCCCTCACTGCTGGATCCGTTTCGCGCGGGTGTCGCGTCCGCCTTGGCTGAGAATCAACCCGGTCACATTTTCGTCGGGATCGGCTTGGAAGCGGATCGTGATCTCGACGACCTTGGCGAAGAATTCGTGCGGACCTTCCGCGAAGATCTCGAACTTCGACTGACCGCTGGCTTGGGCGTAAAGGTGGCCGTCCGCGGCGGTGATCGTAAGGATGAATTTGGGAGCCAGCTGGTATGCCCCGACAAATTTTTCGAGCGCCTTGGGATCGAGCGTGATCGCCTGATGCTCTTTCGGCGGAGCGAAGCTCGCCAGCGGCACGGCGGGATCCAGCAGATGGTAGCCGATATCGTCGACCCCACCGCTCGTGCTGGTGTTCGACAGCACGACGACGCCGCGCTTGGCGGCAGGATCGTAACCGATGAAGGAGCGATAGCCGCCAGTCCCACCGTTGTGCCAGAAGATCGTCTTGCCGTTGCGCGACAGGACGAACCAGCCGTAGGCGATCTCCAAGTTCGGCGTGCCGGTAGGCGTGCGCGGCTGCACCTCTGCGGCCATCGCCGCGGCCAGCGGCGTTTTGACCAGGCCGAGGTTAGCCGCGAGGAACGTCAGCAGGTCGTTCGCGGTGGAGCGGAGCGCTCCGGCCCCGGCCAGGGTCGGCAGGTCCCAGTTCGCGACCGGCTTGAGCGCGGCGTCGTGGCCCGGAGTCAGCCTGGCTTGCTGACCGGCGGAAAGCGCGATGCCGGTGTCTTTCATGCCGAGCGGCTGGAGGATCCGGGCTGTCACCATCGTTTCATAGTTCGTGCTCGCGCGGCGCGACAGCGCCTGGCCAAGGAGGCCGACACCGAGGTTGGAGTATTCGAATTTTTCGCCGATATCGCGGGTCAGCGTGTAACCGGACAAAAAGGCATAGAGCTGTTCGGTGGAGTAATCCGCATACGGATTGGCGACATTCTGCGGATGGAGGTTGTCCGGCAGGCGCGGGAGTCCGGAAGTCTGCGTGGAAAGGTCTCGCAGCGTGATCTGGCGGCCCGCCCGTTCAGGCACGCGGGTCCCGGCGGGGAGATATTTGACGACGGGATCGTCGAGCGAGACTTCTCCGCGCTGCACCATGTCGATCAAGACCAGCGACGTGAACACCTTGGTGATCGATCCGATTTCGAACACGGTGTCGCCGTTGAGCTCGGTGCGATCGTTCGCCTCCCGCTTGCCATACGCGACAACTTGCCGCCCTTCGGGGGAAACGATCCCCGCCACC
>CALFNJ010000646.1 GCA_937902865.1 uncultured Opitutaceae bacterium | reverse complement strand
GGCGGAGGGCCGGATAAAGTCCTCGGTGCCCGTCGGCAGCGCCGTGCGCGCCGGCAGCAGCGCGAAACCCTGCGTTTCCTCGGGACCGAAGCCGCCGTGTCCGCCGCGCTCGTCGGCGAAGCTCCACGGCTTGTCCCACGGCGTCCAGCCGAGCAGCACGATATCCCCGGTGTCGGGGTTGGCGCAGAAAGTGACGAGATCCTTGACGATCTCGCGGGCGATCGCCGGCGGATGCGGCAGGAGCTTGGCCATCTCCGCGCCCCGCGTCTCGCCACGGGCGTGAAGCCAGAGGATCTCACCGTGCTCGAGGCGCAGGAGCGCGCCCGGCAAGTGGCCTTCCGCGATGAGCCGCCGCGCGAGGGCCAGCCGCTGCTCGAGAGTTTTGGGCTCCGAAAAATACACATGGCCGACCGGGCCCATCGCCGCCACGGAGAAGGTCTTCTGCTCCTCTTCCGTGAGCTGGTCGCCCGTGCGCGCGCGGTCGTGGCGGCGCGCGCTCAGCCGGCCGCGGCTGAGCCAGGCACCCGTGGCGCGGTGCTGGGAACGGGCGCGCCACGCCGGATCGCGTTTCCACGACGCGTCGAGGCAGCGCCGAAGCACCTGCTCGATCCCGCCGGGATCGTCCGCGGGAAACGGGCGCGTCGTCTCCTGGCCGTGGTCGGAAAAAATCCAGACCTGATAATCGCGGCGGTTCGACCGCTGCGCGGCCCGCGCGAGACGCCGGATGGCGTGGTCGATGCCGCGCAGACCGAAGTGCGACAGCCGCGAGCCCGGGCCGCGCTGGTGCGAGTGCTCGTCATACCCGACGAAGTTGATGTGCACGATCGGCAGGCCGCGGGCCACGTCGATCTGCCCGCTGATCGTCAGCAGCTCGCGCAGCCCCACGCCGACGAATACCCGCGACAGCAGGAGCATGAGCTCGAGCGACGGTTTCCGGCCGTGCAGGATCGCGTGGACCGCATCCGACACCGCCACGCCCAGCTCCACCAGCAGCAACCCCAGCAGCCGCACGGCGGCCGCCAGGTTCAGCAGGGTGAAGACGAAGATGTTCCCGATCTTGCCGGTCCGCAACATGTCGCTGATGCCGATGCTCGCCGCGCAAAAATGGCTTTCCGACTGGCCCGCGCCACCGGTGTAGATGTTCGACCACGAGCTGCCTCCCTGAAGCAGGCCATCGGCTTGCTTGGCGTACGAGGCTTCCCGCCGCTTGGCCCACTCGGGGTCCCACATCCGTCCGATCATTTTGATCTGCCGGTCGAAAAAGCTGAAGGCCGGCACCGCTGATCTGACCCCGTAGTAAAGCTCCGCCTGCACGGCGGGCGTGGTGCTCGGCAGACCCGGGTAGAACGTATGAAGCGTGTAATGCTCGCGCTGCTGGAGGCGGCGGAGAAACGGCATCCGCCCGGCGGCGATGGCTTTTTCCAGCTGAACCCGCGCGAGTCCGTCGATCTGGATCAGCAGCAGGCCCGGTTCCTCGCTGGCGCCGGTCGACGGCGTCAGGCCGAGGTGACGGATGGCCCATTCGCTGCGGCTCAGCTTGCGGCGGAGTTGATGGATCCAGGATTCGACTTTGGCGAACATGGTTAGCTCGGTACGACGTTTCGGTATTCGGCAACCCCCGTACGGCAGGCGGCAAAGTCACCTATTGGGTTACAGGACGGCAGGCGGGATGCGTGGATGGAGGCGATGAAAGAGGATTTTTTGGGCGGAAATGAGGGGCCGCTGGCCGAGGATGGGCTTGAGCGGGAGCGCATCGTGGAAGGTGGGTTCAGGAGGCCTTGCTCTGTTTTTCGGAGAACACGGCTGAGGCGAGGACTTCGGCTTTGCTGGCGAGCAGATCCCATTCGACGCCCAGGCGCTGGAGATAACTTTCCCAGGGATTCTTCTCGTGGCTGCGGCGGCGCGGGCGGGTCGCGCGGCGAACTTCTCCGTAGAATTTCAGCGCGAGGTCCGCGCAGCGCTCGCGGGAAAACAGTTTCGCCGTCGCCTGCGCTCCGCTGCTGAAGCGGCGACGCTGGGCCGGCGACGCCGCCAGGCGGGCGAGATGCGCCGCAAACTCCGCCGGCTTGGCGCGCGCGGAAAGCAGGAAGCCGTTGCGTCCATTCTCCACGACCTCGCGCACGCCGGTGGCGTTCAAGGCGACGACCGGCAGCTTCGCCGCCATCGCCTCGGCGATCACCATGCCTTGCGTCTCGCTGCGGGAGGCAAAGGCGAAAATGTCCATGGCCCGGTAGGCGGAGTGCAGCGCCTTGCCCGTCTGCTTGCCCGCGAGGATGAGTCGATCAGCGACCCGGAGCCGCGCGAACGTGGCGCGCAATTCCTCCTCCGCGGGTCCCTCCCCCACGACGAGAAACCGGGCCTGCGGATGACTGCGAAGGAAGAGCGCGACGGCGTTCGCGAGATAGCCGAGGTTCTTCTCCTTCGCGAGGCGGCTGACGCAACCGATGACGAGTGCGCGCGGCGGAATGCGAAACTTCTTTCGGAACGCCGCGCGATCCCCGCGGGCGAAGGCGGCGATGTCGATGCCGGTGGGCACGACCGCGATCGGCACCTTGACGCCGCGCCGCCGGATCAGCCGTGCGATGCTTTCGCTCGGCGCGATGACACCGTCGCAGAGATTGGCGAAATGCGTCGGCACTTCCTTGGCCACCCGCGTCAGCGCTTCCGAGGCGAGCGGCATGTAGTGCGTGTAGTCTTCGTAGCGGGTGTGATGAGTGAAGATCACCGGAGCATTTTTTGTCGCCGCAATGCGCAGGGCGGTGTCTCCCAGCAAAAAAGGATGATGTGCGTGAATGATGTCCGCTTCGAAGGCGTCGAGCCGCGGCATCAATCCGCCAACGATCGGGAGCTTCACCGAAAAATCGCTCCCATTGAATTTTTGAATCGCCGGTACGCGCTCGACGAGCGCCGCGGCGCGCGGCGGCAGGCGTTTGCCTTCGAATTCAGGCGCAACCACGAGGACTCGGTGCCGGCGTCGTCGATATTCCTCGGC
>CALFNJ010000645.1 GCA_937902865.1 uncultured Opitutaceae bacterium | reverse complement strand
GACGTCACCAGGAACAATTTCATCGACAATCAGTACAAGCCGCCCTGGAAGGCGGAGCGCGGAGAGCACGGGATGGGCGCCGACTGTCATGGTCGCGATGGCAAGCCGGTGCTCCTCAAGCTGCCGCTCGGCACGGTCGTGATCGATCTGGCGACAGACAAGGCCGTCGCCGAGGTCGTGCACGACGGCGAGCGCATCGTCCTCTGCAAGGGCGGCAACGGCGGCTGGGGCAACACGCATTTCAAGACGTCGACCAACCGGGCGCCGCGCCGGGCCAACGCCGGCCAGGAGGGCGAGCAGGGCGTTTATCGGCTGGTGCTGAAGAGCATCGCGGACGTCGGCCTCGTGGGTTTCCCGAACGCCGGAAAATCGTCGCTCACCAACGCCATCACCAAGGCGCGCCCGAAGACCGCGGCTTATCCGTTCACGACGCTGCATCCGCAGATCGGGGTCATCGAACTCGGCGACGTGCAGGCGCCGCGCCGGCTGCTGCTCGCGGACGTGCCCGGCCTGATCGAGGGCGCGAGCGCGAAACGCGGACTCGGCCACCGGTTTCTCCGGCACATCGAGCGTTGCGCCGTGCTGCTGTTCATCATCGATCTCGCCGGCGTCGACAACCGCGACCCGCGCGAGGATTACGCGACGCTGCTCAGTGAGCTGAAGCTCTACGATCCCGCGCTGCTGAAGAAGCCGCGCCTGGTCGCCGCCAACAAGATGGACCTCGAGGCCGCCAAGGCGAACCTCGCGAAGTTCAAGCGCCGCCACAAGGTGGACGTCGTCGAGATTTCCTGCGCCGCCGGCACCGGTTTGGACAAGCTCAAGAAGGAGCTGCTCAAGCGCGTGACCAAGTTCCGCGCGAGTGAAAAGTTGTCGCCAGCCGCGGGCGCCTGAACCACGCTGGCGCCTCCGAACGATGTCCTCCGAACACCGGTCACTGCTGATGCGCACCAACCGCCTGCTGGGCGCGGCGCTGGTGGATCACAACCTCGTGAAAATGGAGGACCTGGAGAAGGCGAACGAGCGCCTCCTCGAGGTGCTGGCGTCCAACCAGCCGCGTCAGAGCACCGTCCTGGGCATTCTCGCGTATGAGATGAAGGTCGTGCGCGAGGACGATGTCCTCCAGCACATCGTCGAGCAGGAAGGTGCCGGTCTCGTCGACCTGCGGAATTACGAGACGTCGGACGAGATCAAGAAAAGCCTCGATGTCGGCGCGTGCTGGGCGACGTGGTCGGTGCCGTTCGATCGCGAGGAGGAATTCTATTTTATCGCCACGGCTTATTATCTCAGCCCCGCGGTTCGGGCGTTTTGGGAAAAACAGTTTGGCGCGCAGATCATCTGGTACGGCACGACGCTCGACGTGATTGCGGACTACCTGGAAAAGATGGAGGCCGAGCAACTGGCCAACGCCGGCGGCACGCGGACCCCCTTCGCCAAGCCCGGCAGCAAGGCGCCGTTTCCCGCCGCCGGAGCGCCGGCCAAGCCGGCCGCCGCGCCTTCCGCGGCCAAATCCGCCTGAGTCATGCCGCTCGGAAAAGTTCAGACGCAGATCGTCACCAAGCTCGAGGAGATGGGCCGCCTCAGCACCG
>CALFNJ010000644.1 GCA_937902865.1 uncultured Opitutaceae bacterium | reverse complement strand
CAATATCGTCCTCCGCCCGGACGTCGACCTGACCGAAGTCACCGCCACCTACACCAATGCCCTGCGCGGCTTCGACGCGCCGCAGTCGACCGTTTCGCTCCAGCACGGGCAGACGCTGCTCGGCGGTGCGCTGCGGGTGCGGCTGAACGCAACCTTCACCGCGAGCATGCCTCCGACGGAGGCCGAGCTTGGCCACATTCAGGCGAAGCTGGCGGCGACTCCGGGGGCGAACGCCGGCAGCGATTTGGAGCGGGCGACGCCCAACGTCCGCAGCGTCGACGGCTCGCCGCTGTTCGGTCCCGGCACGCCGAGCTTCACCTCCGTGGCTCCGGGCGCGGACGGACTCGGCGGCGTGACGGCTTTCGCGGGACGGGAAGGTGTGCGCAGCCTGAACCTGTTTTCCTCGCCCGGAGGCCTGGCCAATTCTCCCGACAGCCTGGATTTCCCCTATGGCCGCCAGCAGCGCGGCGAGAGTTATTTCGGATCCGCCACCTACGACGTCTCGCCGTGGCTGCAGCTCGGCCTCGACGGGATCTACACGCACTCGGTGGTCAATCGCGGCTACAACGTGTTTCCCGGCGACCTGACGCTGGCGGGGGATTCCCCGCTCAATCCGTTTCACCGGGATGTGGCGGTGTCGTTGAACGAAATCACCTCCGGCCTCGGTGAAGGCTACAGCGAAGGGCAGCTCGATTTCTCGTCCGTCGTGCTCGGCGTGCTGCTCAAGCTGCCGCAGGACTGGACCGTCTCGCTCGACACCCAGTACGGCCACAGCCTGACGCGCTACCGCGGACTTGCGGGCGTCGATACCGCCCGCTGGCAGCAGCTGGTGGACGAAGGCCGGTACAATCCCCTGCGGGATACGGAAGTGCAGGGGGCGCCGGCGGAGTTCTACGACCGCGCGCTGATCTACTACGGCGGCCGCGGCCGCTTTGTCACCGTCGGCAACTACGACGCCCTGGACACCGCGCTGCGGATCTCCAATTCGCTGCTGGCGCTGCCCACCGGCACGGGCGTGGTGAATTTTGGCGGCGACTATCGGCGCAATCACCTCGCGCCCTCGACGAATGAACAGCGTTACGGCGACGGTTCGCTGGTGAAAGCGCCGCTTCGCTGGTCAGGGCGCACGCTGCAACGCCTGAGCGTCTTCGGGGAACTGCAGGCGCCGCTGGTGCCGGCGCGGTGGCTGCCCGACTGGATCCGGGATGTGCAGACGGACGTCGCGGCGCGGTATGTGGCATCGAATTCCTCGCAGGAATCGAACCTGGCGCCGACGGGCGGCCTGAAGCTCCAGTTCTCCGGGGGATTTTCGCTGCGCGGCACGATCTCGACCTCGAACCGCCTGCCGCCGCCGGACCTGAGCGGAACGACCGTGACGGTGGGCGCGCCGGTCGTCGGTGGCGGCAGCGAAGTGTCGCTCGTGTCGGTCCATGATCCCCTGCGCAACGACGAGGTGAACAATAAAGTCCAGGCCAGCGCAGCGCTGAACCCGAACCTGCGTCCGGAGTCCGCCGTCACCTGGACCACGGGTGCGCTCTGGCGGCGCGGGGAAGTGCACCAGTTCCGGCTCGCGGTGGACTTCACGGACACCCGGAAATCCGGCGAGCTGCACGATCTCAACGAACAGGAAGTGGTGAACCTCGAGCCGTTCCTGCCGGGGCGCGTGACCCGGGCGGCGCCAGCTTCAGGCGATCCTTTTGCAGTCGGACCGATCACCTCGATCCTCACGGGCGGCTTCAATCTCGCCTATCGCCACTCGCAGAACTGGAGCACGGCGCTGGATTACACCTGGACGGAATGCCTGGGCGGCCGGCTGCAGCTGTATGGCCAGTGGCTTTATTTCCAGCGCTACGACGTGCAGGTCCTCCCGAACACGCCGCAGGTGGACGAGCTGCGGGCACCGGATGCTTCGGCTCCCGGTCTGCTCCAGCATCGCGTGAACTTTGGCACGGGCTGGTCGAATCAGGATTACGGCTTCGGTGTGGACGGGCATTATTTTCACTCGCGGCTTCTGCCGCAGGGCGATTGGGCGGCGCAGGGCAGCGACCGGATCGCGCCCTATTGGCAATTCGATGCCTACCTGCAAAGCGACCTGACGCGCTGGCTGCCGGGAAAGAGGAAAAATTCGCGGTTCGGGCTGCAGGGGCAGGTGCGGATCGACAATCTTTTCGGCGCGCAGCCGCCCTGGTACGCCAACGATTCGTCCCAGACCGGCGTGCAGTCCTACGGGGAATGGCGCGGACGGGTCTATTCCGTGTCGCTGACCGCGACCTTCTGAGGGAGGAATTTTTCTTTTTTGCGCACCTGAGCCCGGTTCCTGCTAAATGCGGACATCACACCCTGTTTCCTTATTCCAAATTCGAACCCGGCCGTTTCCCGGCGGCTGCTGCTTCCCGCCAGCAACCAGCCATGTGATTTTCCCGTAGCGGATTTGGACCGCTGCCTTGTCTTGTTCTTTGGGCAGAGCTCCCGATGCGTCTTTCTTCCCCGGCCGATTTCATGCTAGCAGCGCATATGTCTTCCTCCCCTTCATCGGGAAACGATCTCGCGGCGTGCAAGATTTGGCGCTTCGAGTCGAACCGACGGCCCCAAATGCGGTCCATGCTGCGATTTCACCCATGACGAAACGTTTTGGTCCTGAAGATGAAACCAACCTGCGCGAGACGCTGAAGCGGTGCTCGGCCTCGACGTTTGAAGCGGCGCGGGAGTTCCGCCGCACCGGCAATCCGGCCTATCTGCCGGCGATCGTCCACGGGGTGATCGAGCGCTACGTGAAGCGCGATCTGCACGAGCGGTTCCAGCGCGACTCCGACGATCTGCTGCTGAACGCGCATCTCGGCCTCGATTCGCTGACGCTGATCGAGATCGTGATGGTGGCGGAGGACATTTTTCAGATTTCGATCTGCAACGAAGACCTCCGCCCCCTGCGCACGGTCGGCGACGTCCAGCGTTTCATCGAAGTCCGGCTGCGCGGCGGGCTTCCGGCGGCGGCGTCGTAAGCGGACTAGTTTTTTCGAGCCGGTTTAATCTGGAACTCAGGAAATCAGGAACCGGAAGAACACTTGGGATACGTAGGGGCGTCCTTTGGGACGCCCGTTCGCGTCGACAACTGGAACGCGCGAAAGCGGAGTGGCAGGAATTCAGAAGCCAGGAAGCCACGTCTTGTTCATCGTTTCCCGGCTTCCGAATTAAATCCTTCTTCAGTCGTCCGGTCTCTGGCGTCCGAAGTCCGGTTTCCACCTGGGCTGCTTGAGAAACCGACGTCTCGATTGGGAACACGGAGGACGCGGAAGAGAAAGGAGGTCTCGGAGGATTTTCTGCGGCTTCTGTTCTCCTCCGCGTCCTCCGTGTGGGAAGCACGGCTCCAAGATGACGCAGAACGCGGGCGTCAGGAAGAGGCCGGGGAAAGTCCGCGGCCTCAGATCTTCCCGGCCTTGCGCTGCTCGACCATCCGGTAGAAGTCCACGAACAGCGGATCGGCGTCGTTCGGGCCGGGCGCCGCCTCGGGATGATATTGCACGCTGAAGATCGGCAGCCGCGTGTGGCGGAGACCCTCGACGGTCTGGTCGTTGAGATTGATCTCGGTGACCTTGGCGCCGCGCTGCTCGATCGATTTCGGATCGGTGGCGAAACCGTGGTTCTGCGCGGTGATGGAGACGCGGCCGGTCTCGAGGTTCTTGACCGGCTGGTTGCCACCGCGATGACCGAACTTGAGCTTGTAGGTCGTGCCGCCGAGCGCGTGCGTGATCATCTGGTGTCCCAGGCAGATCCCGAAGATCGGGTAGTCGGGCATGAGCGCGGTGACCGTCTTGTGGATGTACGGCAGCGCGGAGGGATCGCCGGGGCCGTTCGAGAGGAAGATCGCATCCGGCTTCTGCTCGCGCACCTGCTCGTGCGTGGCGGTGGCGGGGAAGACCTGGACCTCGAAGCCGTGGCGGACGAGCTTGCGATAAATGCTGTGCTTGGCGCCGTAGTCGAAGGCCGCGACGCGGAACTTCTTCGCCGGGATGCCGGGAGCGTTCATCGTCGTGCCCACGGGGAGATAGTGGGCGTTGTGATTGGCCGGATCGTCGGCGCCCCAGATGAAAGGCTTGCCGGTCGTCACGTCCTTCACGTAGTCGGCGCCGGCCATGTTCTGCCAGCCGCGCGCGCGGGCCAGGGCATCGGCCTCGGAGA
>CALFNJ010000643.1 GCA_937902865.1 uncultured Opitutaceae bacterium | reverse complement strand
TTTCATGGCTGTTGAGACAGCCGACGCGCCCGTTTCCCCCATTCGGGAGGAGGTTTTTACAGCACCTGCAGCTTCTTCCGATAAAACGCCACGACCTCGTCCGGATCGTCGGTGAAGAGAATGTAGTCTTCCATCCACGCCGGCGCGCGCTTGGTCACGACCATCGTGCGGAGCTGGCGGCGGAGATCGCCCCAGAATTGGGCATTGAAGAACACATACGGCACGCGCGGGCGGATGCCGAGCTTGAGGTTGCACATCTCGATGCCGACCTCCTCGAGCGTGCCGACGCCGCCGACGTTGAAGATGCAGAAATCCGCCGCTTCGAACCATTTTTGACGGAAGTGGCGGGATGACTCCTGGAACGTGTTGAAGAAATCGACGCCGAGCTCGGGCGGCTGTGCCTCGAGTTCGAGGAAGCACGCGCCGGTGAGGGCGCCTTTGCCGCGCGCCTGGTCCGTGGCGAGGCGCATGACGCCGCCGCCGCCGCCGGTGAGCACGCCGAGATTGTGGCCGATGAACGTGGTGAGCTTGTCGACGAGCGACGAGATGCGGTCGGTGTCCGCCTGCTCGAGGCCGACGGCCGAGCCGTAGAATGCGAGGACCGTCGCCTCCTGGAAGCGTCGCGCCATCTCCTCGCGGACGAAGAAGCCGTGCTCCTTCTTGTACACGTGCTGGTAGAGATCCTTCGTCAGCTCGTCGTACCAGTAGATCTGGAGTCCGATGGCATCGAACATGTCGAGCCGCGCGTGGGCATTGCTCGAGAGGAAGTAGCCGTGGGTGCGGGACGCCTTGCGGAAGATGAGGCGCTTGAGCCGGACATCGCCGATGCGCGTGACCAGCTCGGTGTGCTCGAGCAGGTCGGGGAAGTAGTCGACCACGAGCGTGTCGCCGTTCTCCGGCGCGTCGTCGAGCGCCTGGATCATGGTGCGGCTGCCGGTGGGGCAGGCCTCGCCCTCGAGGAATTTTCTCAGATCGTCGTTGGCGCGGACGACGATGGAGCGGTTCTCCATTGTGCCGGTCTGGCCACGGACGGTGATCTTGGTGCGCGGCTTGGCCTCCGCGGTGTCGCGCGGCGGATTTTCATCGAGGCACTGGTAGAGACCGCTGGCGGCGCCGAGCAGCTTCTGGCGCTTCTTGGTGAGCGTCTTGAGCTCGGGATCGTTGGCCTCGGGCGCGCGGTAAATCTCGACGGAGACCATCGGGTTCACGACGGGCTGGTCGCCGGTGTTGTAGATCTCGAGCATGACATTCGTGCCGAAGGTCTTGATCGGATCGAGGAGGACGGCGCTGGTGTGGATGCCGAAGTTGCCCTCGCCGGGATTGAGCACGACGAAGTGCTCCTTCAGGTACATCGAGCAGCTGGTGAGGATGCCGGAGTGCGGCGGGATGGTGAGCGGCGCGGCATCGTGGCGGACCTGGACCTTGTCGAGGTAGGCGCGGCCGGCGTTGCCGCTGACGATGTGCTCGAAATTGATGCGGAGCAGGCGGGGATTCAGCGTGTAGCTGACCTGGTGCGGCGTGAGGAAGACGCGGCCGAGCCGGTCGATGCTGATGGTGTTGGGCAGCTTGATGTGGTTCTGCTTGATCGCGTCCCAGATCTCGCCGGTGGTCAGCTTGGCGGCGGTCGGCGCGTAAAAGAGGCGGCCGACGGGCGCGCCGGTGCGGAGGAGCTTCTTCCAGTAGGTCGCGTTGGGGAAGCTGGGGTCGTATATGAAGGCGTCGGCGGTGAGCTCGAGGCGGTTGCCCTCCACCCGCGGCTCGCCATGGACGAGCATCTCCAAGCCAATGCGGGCGAGGGAGCTGCGTTCGGTGAACTTGAGGCTGGCGAGGTTGGCTTTGAGGAACTCGAACTCGGCCGGATGGCGAGGCCAGAAGGCCAGAGTGAGCGCGACCGTGCGGTCGTCCTTGTTCTTCACCTGCAGGATCTGGCCATCCAGGCTGGTCCAGAATTGATCGGGATTCATCGTGAAAAGAGGTGAAGGGAAACAGCGCCGGGCCCGCGAGACAAGCGGGGAGTAATTGGTTGCATTCGCGACGGGGGGCTGGCACACCCAAAAACTTTTATGGCACAAATGTCCCTCTGACGGTTCCCAAGTTAGCCCTCTTTTTAACCTCCTCAGTCCACTCAAACACCCAAGCATGAAATTGAAGTCCCTCCTCTCCACCGGCCTGCTGGCCGCCGGCACTCTTGCCGCGGTTAGCGCGCAGGATATCAAGCTCAACGTCCCCGGCCAGCCGGCCGCTGGCGGCGCTGCTGCCGCTCCCGCCGCGACCTCCGCGCCGGCCACCACGTACACCGAGACGCAGGTGCTCGAGGTCATTGGCTGGCTCATGGGCAAGAACAGCCAGGCTGACACCTTCGGCTTCACCAAGGATCAGATGGCGGCCGTGTCGCGCGGCTTCGCCGCCGCGGCCGATGGCAAGGAGGCTCCGGTCGATATGGACAAGATCGGACCGCAGATGGAGGAGTTCGTCCACAAACGCCAGGACGCCTACATCGCGAAGCTCAAGGCCGACGGCCAGGCTGAGACCGCGAAGTTCTTCGCCGAGATCAAGAAGAAGCCGGGCGTCGTCGCTCTCCCGAGCGGCCTCTGCTACGAGATCATCAAGCAGGGCACCGGTCCGAACGCGAAAGCCACGGACACCGTCAAGGCCCACTACACCGGCACGCTCGTGAACGGCACCGTGTTCGACACCTCGCGCGAGCCGCGCCAGCCCGGCGCCGCCGTCGAGCCCGCCGAGTTCCCGCTCGAGGGCGTGATCCCCGGCTGGACCGAGGGTCTGCAGAAGATCAACAAGGGCGGTCAGATCAAACTCTACATCCCGCCGCAGCTCGCTTACGGCGACAACGGCAACCAGGGCATCCCGCCCGCTTCCACGCTGATCTTCGACGTCGAGGTGCTCGATATCAAGCCGACCCCCGGGCCGGCCTCGCTGCCCCCGGCCGGCAAGTAAGCCGCCTTTCGGACTTCTTTCCCAGCCCGCCGCTCACCCGGCGGGCTTTTTTTTGCCCGATGAATTCCAAGCGCGATTATCAAAGGCCTGAAAGGATGCACTCTATCCACGCGTTATCGTAGGGCGGGTCTGAGACCCGCCCTACTACGAATTGGCGGGGTTTAATTCGCCGGCTGGGGGGGGTGCTGTGATTTGGAAAGGTAGGGCGGGCGTACCTACGGAGCCGTGGCTTGCCGGGAGCGTTCGGTCTATGTCTCGCGCTGGCTTGCGGACGGCGGATAGCGGCGGAGATCGAGGGTGTGGCGTCCTTCGGGTGGAAAACGCAGCGACGGAATCGTCCGGGCGTGTCCCACGGTCTCGGGCCAGGGCTCCCAGCGCTCCGCGTGGCGGCGGGCGGCTTCCGCCTCGTCACGCGGGCACTCGGCATACGGCTGGCCGCGCGGATTCCAGACGTGCCAGCGCGCCGCGGCGGCCACGGTGCCTGTCGTACGGTCGACCCATTCGAGCAGCAACGGCGCCTGCACCGGTACATGCGGATGCAGCCCAGGCGTGAGAAAGAAAGCCCGGAAACGCACACCGCCGGCGGCAGCGCCATCGCGCGTCGGCTGGAACGCGCAGGGCAGTCCGTTCACCAGCAGTGTGCCGTGCTCCAGCAGCGCGGCGTCGCTGACGCTGACCTCGAGGCGATCCGCGCTGGCGTCCACGCGGCGCGACGTGCCACCGGCGCCGGACTGCTCGCCGAGCAGCGGCCACGCTTCCAGCGCCTGGCGAAACATCACTTTGCCTGCCGGTCGGGCGCCGGCGGCGGGCAAGGTGAGCACGCCGAGCTCGGGGAACCGCCATTCCCAGAGCGGACGCAGCCAGGCGCGATCGAACGCGAGGCCGTGCGCGGCGAGGTCGTCACAGATCTCGCCGAGATCCGACCACACGAAAGTGGGAAGAAAAAAGCGATCGTGCAGCTCGCCGCCCCAGCGGATGAACGGGGCGGTGCAGGGCGCCAGCGCGAGCCGGGCGAGGACCGCGCGCACGAAGAGCGCTGTGACGGCCAGGGCTTCGGCGGAGGGATGAGTCTCGAAGGCACGCAGTTCCACGAGGCCGAGACAGCCGTTGCCGGCGGACGGATTCCAGAGCTTGTCCACGCTGATCTCGACTGGAGGCGGATCGCGCGAACGGTCCGTGAGCAGGTCCGCCGGGAGGGCTTCGAAGAGCGCGAGATGTCGG
>CALFNJ010000642.1 GCA_937902865.1 uncultured Opitutaceae bacterium | reverse complement strand
CAGGCCGATGAACCGACACAGCGCCAGCCCGACATCGCCCTCGCCCGCCGGCTGGTGAAGTTCGCCGACGCTCTCCGCCTCGCGACCGATACGCTTCGCCCGCACTTCCTCTGCCTCTACCTCTACGAACTCGCCGGGGAATTCAGCAGCTTCTACAACGCCGACAAGGTGATCGTGGACGACCCCGCCGTGCGCGCGCGTCGCCTGCTGCTGTGCTCGCGCACGCTGCTCACGCTCGAGACCGGCCTCCAGCTGCTCGGGCTGCGCACGCTGACGCGGATGTGAAGCGATCCTGCGGCTCCGCAGGACGGGAATTCAGAAGCCAGGAAGCCACGCAAGCGGTCGATCCGGTTTCACACAGAGCGCACGGAGCGCACAGAGAACGAACCGATCGGACTCTGTGTGCTCCGTGCGCTCTGTGTGAGACCGGATTGGAGGATCGAAAAGATTCCCGGCTTTCTCGCTTCTGAACTCCACCTCACAGTTCACCGTCTCTAGCCGACCGCGCGGCGACAATACGCTTGCCGGTCCCGGGAGCCCCTCGCAGATTCGCCGCTCTTATGGTCCCTCAGGAATTTTACATCCGCAGCGAGTCGGAGACCGAGGCCCGGGGTCCGTTCAATCTCGAGCAGGTCATGTCCCTCGCCGAGGCCGGCCAGGTGACTGCGGAGACGCTCTACTACGACGCGAACTCTGAACAGTGGGTCGCCGTCGGCGCCAATCCTGAGGTGAAGGCCGCTGTTTTTCCCGAGAAGAAAAAGCTCACCATCAAGCGCGAGACCAAGATCGCGACGCTCAACAAGGAGAGCGACAGCGACGCGCCGATCTCGGTCAACGACATGCTCGCGGCCGCCGAAGGGCGCACCGCCGACACGAAGGACAAGTCCGATCCCGCCATCGCCATGGCGAGCTGCGCCAAGATCGGCATGTGGGCGGCCATCGTCGGCCTCGTCCTCGCGGCCGCTGGCGAGATCCTGCCCCAGGCCGACATCCTGACGAAGCTCCAGCCGGAGCAGCTGCTGCAATACCCGCTGGTCGTCCTCGGCGCCTTCGATGTCGTGCTGGCGCTGCTGCTCATTCTCGGCGTGATCAGCATTTACCCCGTGGTGCGCTTTCGCGCGGCGCTGGGATTCGGCTTTGTGGGCCTGATCTACTGGACGCAGGGCATGCACGCGCCGCTCATGGCGGTGACCGCCGGTTCCGCCGGCGTGTACATGGCGACGATCTTCGTGAGCTACCCGCCCGTCCTCACCTCGGCCGCGCTCGCGGTCGGCGGCATGGGCGGCTTCGCCTGGTTCGCTCTCACCACCTGACGCCGGCCAACGGCCGCACGCGCTCACTGTCGTTTCACGATGCCGCGGCCGGCCGAGACTTGGAAACGGTTCGTCCGGTTTTACCAGAAGGATATCTGGCACTCCGGGCAGCTGAAGGACACCTCTCCCCGCGGCTGGCTGCACGCCTTTCTCCGGATCACGTCGATCTCGGGCACGGTCTTTTATGAAACGCGGACGGTCAGTCGCGCCGCCGCCCTGACCTTCAGCTCGCTCCTCGGCCTCGGTCCGCTTGTCGCCATCGCCGTGCTCGTCGGCGGCTTCGTGCTCGGCAACAACGAGAATCCCCACCTCGTCGCCGACAAGCTGAACCAGCTGCTGCACTTCCTCGCCCCGCAGATCAGCACGCTCGAGGCCCATCACGTCGCCGCCGGCGCCGGGGCCGCCGCGGACGGAACGACGATCGCCGTCGCTCCCAGTCCGGAACTGGTCGACTTGATCAATGGTTTCATCAATGGCGCCCGCTCCGGCTCCGCGGGCGTCTACGGCGTCCTTTCGCTCATCCTCATCGTCCTGCTTCTGTTCAAGACGATCGAGGACGCGTTCAACGAGATCTGGGGCGTGCGGGTCGGCCGCTCGCTGGTCATGCGCGTCGTGTTCTACTGGACGATCCTGACCCTCGGCGCCGTGCTTTTCTTCACCGCCATCACGCTGCTGGGCGCCGGCGCGTTCGTGAACGTGTTCAAGGAGAAGCTCGCGACCCACCTGCCGTTCGGCGCCGAGCTGCTGCGCCTCCTCGCCTGGATCCTGCCGGCCGGCTCGATGACGCTGCTGATCGTGCTGCTGACGTTTTTCTACCGCCTGATTCCGAACACTCGCGTGTTCTGGCGCTCGGCGTTCGCCGGCGGCCTCGTCGTGGCGGGCCTGCTGATGGTGAACAATTACGTCGCCCTGTTCTATGTGCGGCGGGTCATGCTCACCCAGAGTTTGTATGGCTCCCTCGGCGTGGTGCCGGTGCTCATGCTCGGCCTTTACGTCTTCTGGCTCTACGTGCTCATCGGCGGCATCATCAGCTACGCCGTCCAGAACGTCCATTTCCGCAACAGCCAGGCCGCCTGGAGCCGCCTCGCCAAGGCGATCCGCGAGCGCCTCATGCTCGTCGTGCTGCTCACCATCTCCCGCCGCTTCCAGGCCTGCCTGCCGCCGGTCTCCGCCGTGCAGCTCAGCGCCATGATCAAGGTGCCGACGCAGATCCTCAACGAGTGCCTCAATCACCTCGTCGACATGAAGCTGATCACGCCCGTCCCCTCCACCGACGGCAACGACTCCGGCGCCGACTGCCTCTACCAGCCCGCGCGTCCCCTCAGCCGGATCACGCTGCTCGAGTTCAAGACCCTGGACGAGCACCTCGGCGAGGATCCGATCGGCGGCACGCTCGAGCGCCTCGATCCGATCCTGCACAACTACAACGCCGCCCTTCTCCACGTCGGCGAGCAGGCCTTCTTCAAAAAGTCGCTCGAGGAGCTCCTCGCCGATCATCCCTTCGACGACTCACGCCCGCCGTTCAGCACGCTCACAGCGCCCTGAGTGAAAATCAGGAGACGGTAGTCGGGGGACCGGAGACATTGGCTGAAGGTCGTGACGGTCGACGACAATCACCGGCCAACATGGCAGGATGCCAGGATACCCGGCAGGGGCGGACAAAACGTTCAACGTTCAACATCCAACGTCGAACGTTCAAGGGCCGAAGCTTGGGAAGCCATGGCGCCTCTGTCAGCTGCGAGAATACCGATTCCAGAGGGGCTCGGCGTTGAACGTTGGATGTTGAACGTTGAACGTTTTTCCGTGGACGCGAAGCCGGGGCCGCAGTCGACCCGCCGTCGTCCTCTGCGGCTGCCATCCCCAGTCGTCCGTCTCCCGTCCCCTGTTACCTGTCTCCTGTCCCCTGTCTCCTATCTCCTGTCTCCTGATCTGCACTGGGAATTCCACTTGCTTCCCGCCCGGCCAGACCCAACCGTCGCGGGTTTCCCCTCATGATCTCCTGGATTCAGCGCAGCTTCCAGCACCACTTCCGCATGGTTTTCGGCGTGATGCTGGTTCTCCTCATCGTTTCCTTCGTCGTCAGCTTTTCTCCCTCGTCCGGCATCGGCCGCGCGGAAGGAAAGGTCATGACGCGTCCGTTCTTCGACGTGAACCTCGCGTCGCAGGCCGACCAGCAGAAGGTCATCGGCGACGCCGCACTGAGCATCAATCTCCAGGCCGGCTACATGGGGCTCGAGAACGATCAGCTCCAGCAATACGCGCTCCAGCGCTACGCGGCCCTGCATCTCGCCGATCAGCTCCACATTCCTGATCCGACTCCCGCCGATCTCACCACCTTCGTGAAGACCCTCCGCGCCTTCGCCGGCGACGACGGCCAGTTCGACGCCAAGCGCTACGGCACGTTCCGCGACTCGCTCAAGACCAACACGCGTCTGAGCGAAGGTGACGTCACCCGCGTCTTGTCCGACGACTGGCGCGCCAGCCGCGTGCAGGAGCTCCTCGGCGGCCCGGGTTACGTGCTGTCCAGCGACATCAAGACCCAGCTCGTGCAGTCCGATTCGACCTGGACGATCGCCGTCGCCACCACCGACTACGCCGCCTTCGCTCCGGCGATCAAACCGTCGGCTGACGACCTCGCGAAATTCTTCAACGAAAGCTCCCTTCGCTACGAGATCCCGCCGCGCGTCGTCACCAGCTACGTGGAATACCCCGCGTCGAGCTTCCTCTCGCAGGTCACCGTGAGCGACGCCGAGGTCAAGGCCTACTACGACGCCAATCCGGCGCGCTTCCCGAAGCCCGCGACGGACCCGAAGCCGGCCGCCGACGCCAAGGCCGATCCGGCCGCGGATTTCGCCGCCGTGCGCCCGCAGGTCGTCGCCGCGCTGACGTTCGAGCGCGCCCAACGCCTCGCCGTCAAGGCCGCCTCCGATCTCGCCTACTCGCTCTTCGAGGGCAAGGTCGCGGCCCCCGCGCTCGACGCCACGCTCGCCGCTCACAAGGTCACGGCCAAGCCGCTCGCTCCGTTCACCCGTGAGGCCGGCCCCGCCGAACTCGGCAACTCGCAGCAGATCGCCGAGGCCGCGTTCAAGCTCGGCGCCGACCAGTATTTCTCCGACGCCCTTCCCTCGCCCAACGGCGCGGTCGTGCTCTTCTGGAAGGAGACCCAGCCGTCCCGCAAGCCCCAGCTCGCCGAGGTGCGCGACAAGGTCACCGCCGACTACATTGAAAACGAGAAGCGCCGCCAGTTCGTCGAACTCGGCAAGACGGTGCACACCCAGCTCGAGGCGCGCCTCAAGGCCGGTGACTCCTTCGAACAGGCCGCCGCCGCGGCCGGCAGCACGCTGAAGCTGCAGGCCAAGACCCTCGCTCCGTTCACGCTTCGCCAGCCGCCGCAGGATATCGACTACTCCGTGCTCGGTGCGCTCGATCGCATGGAAAAGGGCCAGGTCTCCGACCTTCTCATGGCCCAGGACAAGGGCAGCTTCGTTTACGTCATCGACAAGAAGGCGCCCGACTCCTCCGAAACCAGCCCCGCCTACCTCGCGGCCAAAGCCCAGCTCTCCGGTTCGATCGCTCGCTACAACACGGATTCCTACCTCCAGGAACTCGTCGCGCAGGAGCTGAAGAAGTCCGAGCCCGCCACCGCCACGCCTTGAAGCCGCGCAGCGGCTTCCGGTGACGGGGAATCAGGAGACAGGATAGAGAGATCCGGAACGTAGCAGCCGCCGTGAGGCGGCTGGGATCGACCGACCGCGTTGGCGCGCTCGCCGTGCCGGCGCCGCGCACAGCGTCCTGTCCCCGTCTCCCGACTCCGGCTGCCGCACCGCGGCTCAGCCTGTTCCGACTGCCAGAATTTCACTGCAACTTTCCGCAGCCGCCGCCGTCTTCTCCGCGCAGTAGCCGGCCCCATTCCAGTGGGGCATCCCCCCGCGGCAGGCACCTCGAAAAGCAGTAGCTTTTCGCCACCCGCTGTGCTTTGTCTTTGTCTGTCTTTTCATTCCTCCATGTCACGTTCATCCCCCCTCCGCTTCACGTTCTCTCTCCTTGGCCTTTGCTTCTTCGGCGCTCTTGGCGCGCGGGCCGAGGATGCCGTCCCCAGCACCGCGGGATCGGCCACCGCGCCGCAGTCCAAGGTGGATATGACCGTGGAGCAGGCCGTCGCCCTCGCGATCGCGAAGAACTACGACATCCAGATCCAGGAATACTCGGTCCTTTCCGCCAAGGAATCCGTCACGGTGTCCAAGGCCGACTATGATCCGAGCCTGAACGTCAACACGACGCACACCCTCAGCCAGGAAGCCAATTCCTCCACCACCCTCGATGGCTCGGCGGCTCCGCGCAATGAAACGGCGGCCGGAACGATCAGCATCACCCAGAAGGTTTCCACCGGCGCGAACGTCACGCTGAGTTCCACGCTGTTCAACCGGAGCTCCAACAATCGCTCGACCAGCACGTTCAACCCGCAGTACGGCACCGGCCTCGCCATTTCGGTGACCCAGCCCCTGCTCCGCGGTTTCGGCCGCACCTACAATCTGGCCAACATCAAGCTGGCCGTGATCGGACTCGATATCGCCAACCTGAACTACAAGGGCCGCGTCCTCGACACCATCCAGAGCGTCGAGAACGCCTACGCCAACCTGGTCAGCGCCCGCGAGGCCCTCGATGTCCGCCAGTTCAGCCTCAAGCTCGCCATGACCTCGGACGACGAGACCAAGGCGCGCAAGAACGCCGGCCTCCTCACCGACCTCGACGTCTACAACTCCGAGTTCAACGTCGTCAGCAGCCGCAACGGCGTGCTACAGGCCGAGCAGAGTGTGCGGTCCTCCGAGGACTCCCTCCGCAACCTCCTGGGCGGCGACACGTATGACGTCGCCATCGTTCCTTCGACCGGCATTCCCGCCTACACCGCGCCGGCTCCTTCGGTCGACGCCGCGTACCGGGTCGCTCTGCAGAATCAGACCGATTACCAGGCCCGCCTCGCCTCGATCAAGCAGAACGAGATCAATGTCGATACGGCTAAGAGCAACCGGCTTCCCAATCTCGCGCTCTCCGGTGGCTTCGGCTACAACGGCCGTGACCGCACTTTCGACGAAAGCTGGGACCGCGTCAGTGACCGCAACGCCTACAACTGGAATTTCGGGCTCAACTTCACGATGCCGTGGGGCCTCCGCGCTGAAAACGCCCGCTATCGCACCGCGCTCAACAATCTCAGCGTGGGCCGCCTCCAGCTGAAGCAGCTCGAGCAGAGCCTGCTCGTCCAGGTCCGCTCCGCCGTCCGCACGGTCGAGTTCAACATCGAGAGCGTCCGCCTCAATGACCTCGCCTCCCAGCTGAGCCAGAAGAAGTACGACTTTGAAAAGGCCCGTTACGATGTCGGCCAGTCCACCGCCCGCAACCTGCTCCAGGCCCAGTCCGACCTGGAAACCGCCCGCCTCACCCTGCTGCAGGCCCGCGTCAGCCTGAACACCGCCCTCAACGCCCTCCAGCGCCTCGAAGGTCTCACCCTCGACCGCTACCACATCGCCGTTCCGGAAGAAAAGGCGCCCTGAGTGAATCAGGAACCCCTTTGAATCTAACGGCCGCCGCAAGGCGGCCGTTTTGCTTTACCGGCTGCCCGCTCCGCCGAGCCGCCTGAGGCAACGCCAGAAAGGTGGGGACGGGCGGCCCGCCCGTCCGGTTCGCGTCCGCCTACCCTCGACCAGAATCCTCTGCGGTCCATCCCCGCCCGTGAAATGAGGACCCACGGAAGGCAGAAGCCCTCTCACCTTCCGTGTGATCCGTGTATTCCGTGGGCCACACTCCGATTTTCGCGCCCTTCCAAAATTCAAAACAGCGTTTCCACCGTCGCCTCCACCGCCGGCAACACCCGGTGCTCCGGCAGCTGGGTGCGGAACCACGTCCGCTGCTTCTTCACCAACGCCCGCGTGTTTTTCGCGATCTCCGCCGCCAATCCATTCTCCGGCAGCCGCCCTTCGATCACCGCCAGCACTTCGCGGTAGCCAATGGCGCCCGCCGCGCTCGGGTTCTCGCGCAGGCCCGCGCCCAAAAGCCGCTCCACTTCGGGCCGCAATCCCGCCCGCAGCATCTCCGCCACTCGCCCGTCGATTCGCTGCGCCAGTTCCTCCGGTGGACGGTCGAGTTGCGTGAGCCGGATTTCCCAGCCCGCAAACGCCCCCGGCTGCGCCGCAAACTCCGCCTTGAGTTGCGCGAGCGTCTGTCTCGACGCCCGACAGCGCTCCAGCGCCCGGATCACACGACGGGGATTCGCGACGTCCAACGCGCCCAGGCCGGCCGGATTGAGCCGTCGAAGTTCTGTCAACGCTTCCTCCTGACTGAGTGCGCGCACCGCCGTCCGGATCTCCTCCGACACCGCCACGTCGTCCGCCACCGCGGCAAAGAACGCCTTCAGATAAAATCCGCTGCCGCCGGTCACCAGCACCGGCCGTCCTCGTCCCGCGATCTCGTTTACGGCCTGCCGGGCCAGCGCGACGTACCGCGCCACGTTCATCCGTTCCGCCGGCTCCAGAATGTCGATCAGGTGATGCGGCACGCGCTTGAGCTCGGCCGCCGTTGGCTTCGCCGTGCCGATGTCCATCCCGCGGTAGAACAACAGGGAGTCGCACGACACGATCTCCGCGCCCCACGCCTCCGCCCAGCGCAACGCCCACTCGGTCTTGCCGACCGCCGTGCACCCCGTGAGGACGTGGATCACCCCTGCCATTCCCTCGACACAAACTCCCTTTCCCTCATCCGGCGAGGCGAAGTATTTCCAGCCACCCCAAGCCGCGTTCCCGGCCGAATGTAGGGGCGTTCCTCGCGGACGCCCGTTTGCGCGATCGTCGAACCGAGCGTCCGCAAGGAACGCCCCTACCTCGACCTCTTGTCACGTAATACGTGACAAGAGGAGCCGTCTCCTCCGCTCACTTTCCGGCCTCACGTAGCCCGAAATTCCCCTCGACTCCCGTCCACCCCGCATCGTTGCTGACGGAACGCGCCGCCGCATGAAGGCCTGTTTCATCGTCAATCCCCGCTCCGGTGCCGCCGCGCGCGCGCTGCCTCATGTTCGCAGCTTCGCCGCGAAGCGCGGCTCCGAGGTGGTGCTGACCGAGCGGGCCGGACATGCCTCGACGCTCGCGGAAAAGGCGCTGCAGGACGGCTGCGAGCGCATCATCGCCGTCGGTGGCGATGGCACCTTGAACGAAGTCGCCCGCGTGCTGGTCGGCACGTCCGCCGTCTGCGGTCTCGTGCCTTGCGGTTCGGGCAACGGCTTGGGACGCCACCTCGGCATCCACGGCCCGATTGCCTCCGCGCTGGCGATTCTCGATCACGGCCAGCC
>CALFNJ010000641.1 GCA_937902865.1 uncultured Opitutaceae bacterium | reverse complement strand
CGCGCGTCGACCGCATGACAGCCGGAAACGAGCGCGCCCGCGGCGCGGGCCTTCACTTCGACGAACACCAGCACCTCGCCGTCGCGCGCCACCAGGTCGATCTCCTCGCGGCGGTCCCGCGGGCTGCGCCAGTTGCGCGCCCCGATCCGGAAGCTCCGTTCCCGCTGCAGCCAGGCCGCCGCCAGCCGTTCGCCCCGCCCGCCCGAGCCGGCCCGCTTGAAAATCCCGCACAGGCGACGAAAAAGGCCGGCCAGGATCGCGGTATTGTCATTGCGGACACTTGCGCCCGCTGACAATTCAAGATTCAAAGTCCCCTCGCCTCTCCCCCATGGCTTCCGCCAATATCGCCAATACGCTGCGCCGTTCCCTCCTGATCAAGCTGATCTCGAAGCCGGCCCCCAGCCGCGAGGACGTCAATTCGGTCATTGAGCTCACCGCGTCGAAGGTCGTCGAGGCCCTCCAGGCGCAGTCGATGACCCTCTACCTCATCGAGGGCAACGACATCGTCTTCAAGCAGGTCTATTACTCACCCACCCTCTGGGCCAAGGATCCGCCGCTCGAAAAGAAGCTGCAGGAAACGACCGCCAAGCTGCTTGCGCTCAAGCTTCCGCTCGGCACCGGCGTCGTCGGCAAGGTGATCGCGTCCGGCGAGGCCGTGTTCTTCCAGAACACCGACAGCCAGGCGCCGTTCATGTCGACGATGGCGAAGACCACCGGCTTCGAGGTCCGCTCGATGCTCACCGTGCCGCTGAAAGCGGCCACCGTCATCGGCGCGATCCAGGTCCTGAACAAGGAAGAGGCCGCCGGCACCAACGGCGAGTTCGTCGACAAGGATCTCACGCTCCTCCAGGAGGTCGCCGAATATTCCTCGACCCTGATGCAGCGCATGCTGGACCCGAAGTTCCAGCTCAGCGCCGAGGACACCGCGAAATTCGTCTCCAAGCTCACCGACCTTCCGCTCATCACGAAACCCGATGAGATCGAGTGCGACGAAAAGCTGATCGAGGCCGTCGGCGAGGCGATCATCCGTCGCGAAGGCGTCTTCCCCTACAAGAAACTGGAGGGCAACGCTGTCGCGGTCCTCATGGCCAACCCGCTCGACTACGCCAAGCGCGAGTCGTTCCAGCAGGCCACCGACTACTCGATCGACGACGTCCATGTCGCGCCCGCCACGCTGATCGAGACGCTGGTCAAAAAGTATTTCAAGGACTCGAAGAACGGGAACAGCGAGGTCGACATCGGCGCGGTCGCCGAGGTCATCAGCACCGCCTACAGCGCCGACCCGGCCGGCGCCGCCGTCTCCGCCGCCGACCTCGAGAGCGAGGACTCCGCGCCGATCGTGCAGCTGGCGAACCGCATCATCGAGGATGCGTACATCTCCGGCGCGTCCGACATTCACATCGAGCCGATGGAAAAGGACCTGCTCGTCCGGTACCGGATCGACGGTCTCTGCCAGGAGAAGCTCCGCCTGCCGAAGCAGGTGAGCAACTCGCTCTCCACCCGTCTCAAGATCATGTGCAACCTGGACATCTCGGAGCGCCGGTTGCCGCAGGACGGACGTATCGTCTTCAAGAAGTATACGAAGAAGAACATGGACATCGACCTTCGCGTGGCGACGGGTCCGATGAACCACGGCGAGAAGATCGTCATGCGTATCCTGGACAAGACCAAGAGCACGCTGCCCCTGCCCGCGCTCGGTTTTTCCGACGAGAATCTCGCCAAGTATCGCGAGTGCATCCGCCAGCCCTACGGCATGATCCTCCACTGCGGTCCGACCGGTTCCGGCAAGTCGATGACCCTCTACTCCGCGCTCGGCGAAGTGAACACGCCCGACGTGAACATCCAGACCGCCGAGGATCCGATCGAGTACACGCTCGCCGGCATCAATCAGATGCAGATGAGCCGGCAGATCGGCCTCACCTTCGAGCGCGCGCTGCGGTGCTACCTCCGTATGGACCCCGACATCATCCTCGTCGGTGAGATCCGCGACAAGGAAACCGCCGGCATCGCCGTCGAGGCCGCGCTCACGGGTCACTTGCTCGTCTCCACGCTCCACACCAACGACGCGCCCTCCACGGTCGCCCGTATCGGTGAGATGGGCGTCGAGCCCTTCAACATTTCGGCCTCGCTCGTCTGCGTCTGCGCCCAGCGTCTCCTCCGCCGCGTCTGCAAGAGCTGCAAGCAGCCTCACGAGCCGCAAGGCCGGGAAAAGGAGCTGCTCGAGAAGGCCATCGGCTGGAGCGGTCAGATCTTCAAGGCCAACCCCCAGGGTTGCCCGACCTGCAACGGCACCGGCTACAAGGGACGCGTCGGCATCCATGAGCTGATGACCAACAGCGAAGAACTCGTCGAAGGCATCAACAAGGAAGCCGAGGTCGCCGTGCTCAAGCGCATCGCCATGAAGAATGGCATGAAGACGCTCCACCAGGACTCGATCCTCAAGGTCAAGATGGGCCTGACGACGATCGAGGAGGCGCTCTCGAACGTGCCGCCGGATCTGATCACCTGAGCGATTTGCGGCGGCCGCAAATCGAACGTTCAACGTCCAACGCTCAACGTTGAACATTCAACGACGAACCCTCATTTCCGGTCAGCGGCAAGCGCATGGCCGGCACGGAGTGCATTGCGGTCAATCTGATCGAGCCGGGCAATGAGGTCATCGTCGGGGGACGTAGACGCTCCGCCGATCCGTTTCCGAGTTGAGCGTTCAACGTTGGGCGTTGGACGTTGAATGTTCGGAGCGGCCTTGCCGCTCCGCGCGGCTCTTCGTTTGGAAAATGCGTGGTGAATCCCAAGGTTAGATTCGTTGACAGTGTTTCCGCCCGCTCGCAGGGTCGCCGCGGCTTTGGCCACCCCATGAAAAAATATCTCCTCGGTTCGATGGCCGCCGCGGCGCTCGTCCCACCGACTCTCGTCCGCGGCGCGGACGCGCCGGCCGCCGCCGCCGGCTGGCATGCCCAGTCGCTCATCCAGGCTGTCGGCTACATGGTGCTCTTTGCCGCGGTCGGCATCGTCGTCGCCATTGTCGGCTACAAGCTGTTCGACAAGTGCACGCCGGGCGACTTGCACCGCGAGATCATCGAGCACCGCAATGTCGCCGCCGCCATCGTGGCCGCCTCGGTCATTCTCGGCGTGAGTCTCATCATCGCGGCGTCGATCCTCGGTTGAAGCACGTTTCCTTTCCGTCCGCGCCGTGAAGCGCAGCCATCGCATCCAGCTTTTGCTCGCGGGCGGTCTCTCGCTCGGCGGGCTGACCGCCTGCGGGCCCTCGTCTTCGGGAGTCGTCCGCGTCACGCCGGAGAGCGTCTACGCGAACAACTACCACCTGCCCGGCGTGGGCTATTACCACGCTCCGTTCCACGCCTTCTACGACCGGCCGTACAACACCTACGACGAAACCCGGAAGATGTATTTCTACGGGGGCCAGTGGGGAGCGGCGCCGCATCGCAGCGTGATCAATCTTTCGGCGCCGACGCCCCAGGCCGCGCAACTTGCCGAGTCCCTGCGCTCCGATATCCAGCGGGGCGGATTCGGCAGCACGTCCGGGTTTCACGGGGGAGTTTACGCCTGATGCAACGGCACCGCTGCACGCCGCGCGCCGACTGGCGGGAAAAGGTCGAGCAGGTCGGCCTCACTTATCATTCCCACGAAAACGGCTGCTATTGGGACGAGTCCGCCTGCTATGAGTTCACGGCGGATGAAATCGACACCCTCGAAACCGCCGCCCGCACGCTGCATTTTCTCTGCATCGAGGCCGCCGAGGTGGTGATCCAGCGCCAATGGTGGCACCGGCTGGGAATTCCCGAAGCCGCCGTGCCGGCGATCCTGCGTTCCTGGGAACGTGACGACTTCAGCCTCTACGGTCGCTTCGATCTCGCGT
This sequence comes from uncultured Opitutaceae bacterium, assembly GCA_937902865.1. GTDB lineage: Bacteria > Verrucomicrobiota > Verrucomicrobiia > Opitutales > Opitutaceae > CAIUWA01. Next base: position 2,162 of record CALFNJ010000641.1, on the reverse strand, counting down.
TCGACGGTCGTGGCCAGCCCAAGCTGCTCGAGTACAATGCCGACACGCCCACCGCGCTCGTCGAGGCGGCCGTCGCGCAATGGTTCTGGCTGCAGGAAACCCGCGCCGGTCTGGACCAGTTCAATTCGCTCCATGAGCGCCTGATCGAGGCCTGGCGTCGCCTCGCCGGCGCCACCGTGCATTTCAGCTGCATCAAGGATCACGCGGAGGATGCGCAGACCGTGGAATACCTCCGCGACACCTGCCTGCAGGCGGGCGTGGCGACGAACACCGTCTGGATCGAGGACCTCGGCTGGGATCCGCGCGAGCGGGTCTTCGTTGATCTGCACGGCCGGCGCATCACCCACTGCTTCAAGCTCTATCCCTGGGAGTGGCTCTGGCACGAATCGTTCGGACCGCATCTCGCACACGATCCCGTCCATTTCGTCGAGCCCGCGTGGAAGATGCTCCTGAGCAACAAGGGGCTCCTGCCCGTGCTGTGGGAGCTGTTTCCAGATCATCCCAATCTTCTTCCCGCGTACGAATCACCTGCGCCGCTCGGTGGCCGCTACGTCCGGAAACCCCGGCTGAGCCGCGAGGGCGCCAATGTCACATGGGTCGAGGCCGGCGTCACCCTCGAGGAAACCGACGGCGATTACGGCGAGGAGGGACATGTCTATCAGAAGCCGGCAGAACTCACGAACTTCGACGGCAATCACCCGATCTGCGGCGTCTGGATCGTCGACCACGAGCCGGCCGGGCTCGGGATCCGCGAGGACACGCGTCGCATCACGGGCAATCTCAGCCGGTTCGTTCCGCACTTTTTCCGACCGCGATGAATTTCAACAATCCGACTGCGCTGCGCCTGGGCTCCTCCGGGATGCTGGACGGCCATCGCTGCCGCGTCACTGGTCGGGCCGTGTTCGGCGTCGCCGATCACGGCGAGACCTACTATTGGAATGAATTCCGGCTGGTCGACGAAGCCGGCAATCTCGCCACGCTGGTCTATGAAGAGACGGACGATCGACCCACCTGGCAGCTTTTCCTGCCCTTCACTCCCGCCCGCCCGCTGCCCGCCTACGAAGCCGAGGCAAAATGCGTGGGCCAGACCATCGAACTGGAGGGCACCCTCGCCACCATCAAGTTCAAGGGAAAGTCCTTCCTCCACTTTCTCGAGGGCGAGCGCGACGACGACGATCACGTCGGCGACGTCGCGAGCTATTTCAACGCGGAGAGCGACCATCGTGAGTTCGTCGTGAGCTGGACCGGCGCCAAGGTTGAGTGCTACCGCGGCAAGGATCTCACCGCCGCTCGCATGACCGAGGCCTTCGGCCTGCCCATGCCGCAGCCCAGTCTTTCGTCACGCCTGTTTGGCGGAAACGAGTCCACGCGGGAGTCTTCTCCCGCCCGGGTTTTCGGTGTCATTATCATGATTCTCTTTGCGGCGTTCCTCGCCTTTCACGGTGGGCCGGCTACCGGCGTCGATGCGGAAATTCCGCCCCCGCCCAAACAGACGGTGCCCGCTCCCTCCCTTGCGCTGCAGCTGCCGGGAACTCTGGACCAGGATATCTTCACCCCCCTCGGACGGACTGACCTCGAAATCGCCGACACGGAACGGGTTTATGGCGTGGGTGAATTCAATCTGATCGGTGGCGATCGTCATCCGGCGATTCTTTTCCCGGACCTCTACGTCCAACCGCATACCTGGCTGCTCCTCCGCGCGAACGATTTGCCCGGAGACCTGACCCCTTACATCGCCGCGGAGAAACAGGCGGGAGCGACCGTCACGGTCGCTGGGCAGGTTTTCACCATCACACGCCTCCTTCGCTTCAAGGCGGTCGGCACCGCGGGGACGCCCGATCCGCTTCTGCCGATCGGCGCCTTCGAGTACGGTTTTCTCGCTCACACCCAGGATCAGTGGCTGCTGGCGCGCTGGAATGAAAGCGACCTCGAGCTCTTCAGCGGCCACCCCGTGCCGGAGCGGGAAATTCTCGCCGCCTTCCAGCGCTAGCTTCTGCCCCCAAGGTGGAACGCGTTGTCCCCAACGCGTTGTTCGCGTTATCCGCGAAACCACGTCTTCACGCCTGCAGCCGTGCAGGGTTCAGCGCGTTGAGGTCGACGCGCTCCCGCGTCGGCCACCGGCGACAATCGCTTCCTTCTATTTCGGGTTGCCCAAAGCCGCC
>CALFNJ010000640.1 GCA_937902865.1 uncultured Opitutaceae bacterium | reverse complement strand
CGGAGGCCTTGAAGGCGGTTTCCTGGAGGAAGTGTTTCATGGAAAAGGAAGACGTTAAGGTGCCTGAAGGGCCGCGCACGAGTGAAAAATAGGCGATTTGAACCCAACCAAGGCGGGTCTTTGCCGCACCTAGCGGGCCGAAAATCCGCTCTAAGTAGGAGCGGCCCTTGGGACGCCCCTACCTCAGACGCGGACTGCCTTGAGCGCGTCGCGGAAGATATCCACCGAGCGCGCCAGCTCAGCCTCCGTCGCGTTGAGTGGCGGCAGGAGGCGGATGACGTTGCCGCCCGAAGGCACGGCCAGCAGGCCGCGTTCGCGCAGGGCCGCGACGTAAGGCGTCGGATCGACGGCGAACTGCACGCCGACCAAAAAGCCGCGGCCGCGCATGCCGAGGACCTGCTTCGGAAAATCCTTCGCCAGGCTCGCCAGCGCCGCATGCCAGGGACCGCTCGCCCGCGTTACGTAATCGAGCAGCTTGTCCTTCTCGATCACGTCGAGCACCGCCAGCGCCGCCGCGCAGGCCAGCGGCGTGCCGCCGAACGTCGTGCCATGCGAGCCGGGCTGGAAAAGATCCGCCGCGCGCTCACCGACCCAGACCGAGCCGATCGGGAAGCCGCCGCCGAGGCCCTTCGCCATCGCGATCGCGTCGGGCCGCACGCCGATGTGCTCGAAGGCGTAGAACTTGCCCGTCCGGCCGATGCCGCACTGCACCTCGTCGACCAGCAGGAGCAGGTTGCGGTCGTCGCACAGCTTGCGCAGGCCGAGCAGGAACTCCGCCGTGCAGGGATTGACGCCGCTCTCGCCCTGGATCGTCTCGATGATGATCGCCGCGGTCGCGTCGTCGACGAGCGCCTTGAAGCTGTCGAGATTGTTGAGTTCGCCGTAAGCGAAGCCCGGCACCAGCGGACGAAAGCCCTTCTGGATCTTTTCCTGCGGGGTCGCGCTCATGCCGCCGAACATCCGGCCGTGGAAACCCATCTTGGCCGAGAGGATCTTGTAGCACTTCGCCTCTTCCCCACCCGCCTTCCGCATGCCGTGCAGCCGGGCGAGCTTGAGCATCGCCTCGTCCGCTTCCGCGCCGCTGTTGCAGAAAAACACGCGACCCGGACCGGCGTAGCCCACGATCCGCCGCGCCAGCTCCGCCTGGAGCGGATTGCGGAAGAGGTTGCTCGCGTGGATCAGCTCGCCGGCCTGGCGCTGGACCGCCGCGACCCAATGCGGGTGGCAGTGGCCGAGCGCGCTCACCGCGATGCCGGAGGTGAAATCGAGATAGACGTTGCCCTGGTCGTCCCAGACTTGGGTGCCCTTCCCGCGCACGAGCGTCAGCGCCGCGCGGGAATAATTCTTCATCACGTACGCGTCATAGAGATCGGCCGTGCTGGTGCGGATGATGGACGGAGTGCTCATGGCAAAAGAGGAAGTTCAGACTAAACAGAATCGATCCAGCACGTCAGCGCCAGCAGGGCTTCACAATCATTCCGCAATCCGCAACCAGCACGCCGCAATCGATTTCAGCCCTGCACAATTTCGGTGCCGATGCCGCTGTCGGTGAAAATTTCGAGCAGCAGCGAATGCGGCAGGCGGCCGTCGATGAAGTGCACGCGCTGCACGCCTTCCTCGAGGGCGCGAACCGCGCTGCCGACTTTGGGTCGCATGCCCTTGTCGATCACGCCCTTCTTCTTCAGCTCCTCGACCTGGCTGATCTTCAGCGTGGAGATGAGCGAAGCCGGATCAGGCGGGTTCGAAAGCAGTCCGGGCACGTCGCTCATGTACACCAGCCGGCGGGCGCGCAGCGCGCTGGCGACGCGGCCGGCGACGAGGTCGGCGTTCACGTTGTAGGGCTTGCCGTCGCGGCCTTCCGCGACCGGGGAGATCACCGGCACGAAGCCGTCCGCAATCTCCTTCTTGATCAGCTTCACCTTCACCTCGGCGACCTCGCCGACGTAACCGAGATCGATCGCCTTGCCGTCGTCGTCGGTCAGAAGCTTTTCGCAGACCAGCACGCTGTCGCCCGGCATGCCCTTCGGCTTGCCCTTGGCGGAGCTGATGGCGTCGCAGACGTCCTTGTTCACGATCTCATCGAGCGTCTTCTTCACGATCGCGATCGTGGCCTCATCGGTCACGCGCATGCCGCCGATGAACTTGGCCGCGATGCCGGAGCCTTCCATCGCCTTGGTGATCGCCTTGCCGCCGCCGTGGACGACAACGACGTTGATGCCGACCGCGGCGAGGAACGCGATGTCGTACGCGACGCGCGTGCGGGCGACCGGATCGGGATCATCCATGAAGCTCCCGCCGTATTTCACGACGAAGATCGAACCGCGAAAATCTTGGATGTAAGGCAGCGCCTCGAGGAGCACCTTGGCCTTGGCCGTGACGTCAGCGACGTTCATGGAAAATCAGGACGAGCGGCCGGCGGCCGCGGAAGGGAAGGAAGAACGGAAGGAAGCGCGCACGTGCGATGGAAAACGCGGCAATGCTTAGCGCACCCGAGACGCGCATTTCCATAAAAATTTTCGGAAGTCGCCAAATAGTTCATCTGGAACTCAGGAAATCAGGAAACGCCCAAGCCTGCCGATCCCCCGGAATTTCACCACAGAGGCACGGAGACGCAGAGACAGATCTGATTGGCGTAGGGGCGTTCCTTGCGGACGCCCGGCTCGATGCTGAATCCCGGAGGGCGTCCGCAAGGAACGCCCCTACATTTTCAGCGATTCTCTCCGTGGCTCCGTGCCTCTGTGGTGAAATTCCGGAGGATCGGAAACGTGACGAATGTGTGACGCGGAAAATCAGCTTCACTCCGCGGCGGCGTGCGCTCACTTCTCTCGCGTGCCCAGCACAAACCTCACGTTCTCCTCCCGTTCCGCTCATCGCGAGTGGCTCGCCGCCCAGTCCGCGCTGCCCGCCGGCTTCCGCGTCGGCACGAGCCGGTTCGACTTCGTCCCGCGCGAGGCGCCGAAGCCCGCGAAGATGACGCTCACGCTCATTTCGCTCGACCGGCCGACGCCCGATTTCGCCGCGGTCTTCACGCGCAATGCCTTTCCCGGCGCGCCCGTCATCGTCGGCCGCCGTCGCCTCGAGGAGGCCGCGCTCGCCGCGATCATCGTCAATAACAAGGTCTCGAACGTCTGCGCGCCCGGCGGCGTGGAAGCCTCCGAACGCATCAGCGCGGCGGTGGCGAAGGCGCTCGGCTTCACGCCGGGACAGATTCTCCCTTCCTCCACCGGCGTCATCGGCTGGGGTCTTCCGGTTGAAGCCATGGTCGAGGCCGTGCCGAAGGTGGTTGCCACGCTCGGCTCCGCATCGGTGCTGCCGGCCGCCGAGGGCATCGTCACCACCGACCTTTATCCCAAAGTGCGCCGCGCCACGGTCGGCGCGGGCAGCATCGTCGGCATCGCGAAAGGCGCGGGCATGATCGAGCCCAATCTCGCCACGATGCTCGTGTACATTCTCACGGACCTCGCCGTGCCGCGCGCCCAACTGCGCGAGATCCTGGCGCGAGTGACGGATGCGAGCTTCAACGCGATCAGCGTGGACAGCGACACCAGCACGTCGGACACCGTGGCGATCGTCTCGTCCGGCCGCGTGCCCTGCCCCGACTTCGCAGAGTTTGAGCGTGCGCTCCAGACGGTGTGCCGCGACCTGGCCGAGGATGTCGTCCGCAACGGCGAAGGCGTGCGCCACGTCATCCGCGTCAGCGTGCGCCAGGCGGCGAGCGCCGAGCTGGCCCGCGCGCTCGGCAAGGCGATCGTCAACGCCCCGCTCTTCAAATGCGCGGTCGCCGGCAACGACCCGAACGTCGGTCGGCTCGTGCAGGCGATCGGCAAGCACGTCGGCGCGCATGCGCCCAATACCGACCTGCAGCGGCTGCGCGTGCACCTCGGCGGCATCGAGATTTTTTCCGGCGGCGTCTTCCGCCTGAATCCGGAGAAGGAAACCGCTCTCATCGCGCACCTGCGCGGCGCGGAACTGTACGCCAGCGCACCGCCGAAGGATGGCGTGTTCACCGCGCCGATCGATTTCCCGCCGCATGAGCGCTGCGTGGAGATCGACCTCGATCTCGGCGCCGGCACCGCCAGCGCGATCGTGTTCGGCGGCGATCTCACGCATGAGTACGTGAGTGAGAATGCGGACTACCGGAGCTGAAGCTGCGCTTCAGCCAAGTCTCAAACGCCAGGAGCCAAACTCCAATGATTTTGGAGTTTGGAGTTCGGAGTTTGGATTTCAGACCCGGAGTGAGTCCGGCGGCGCGCTAGTTTCCGGCCGCAGGCACTCCGGCAACGGATCCGGCGGACACGCCAAGTGAGCCTCTTGGTGAATTTGGCGTTTGAAGATTTGGCGTTTGGGATTTCGCGCGGCGCGGATTTCCGCGCCGCGCGTTGGAACTGATTGCCTTCCAGCGGGTCGCTCGTGCGGCAGACCGATGCCACGCCATGCCCTCCCGTTCCAGCAGTTCCGTTCCGCTGACCTGCCGCCTTTGCGGCCACGAGCATCAGCCGATCACACTCGCGCCCGGTGATCGCGCCTACTGCGTCCGCTGCGGCACGGTGCTGGCGAGCCGTTCGCGTCTCGGGCCGGATGTCGCCATCGCGTTCACCGTGACCGGCCTGATCCTCGCCCTGCCGGCGATGCTGCTGCCGTTCATCACGGCGAGCAAACTGGGACGCAGCCGGCCCGGCCTGCTGTTTACCGGCGTGGAGGGATTGTGGGACCACCATATGCCGCTGCTCGCGATCTGGGTCTGCCTCTGCGGCGCCGTGGTGCCGCTGGCGCTGCTCGCCACGCTCGCGGGGTTGCTGGTGCCCGAACGGCTGGGCCAGCCGCCGTTGCAGTCGCGCCTGCTCTGGTCCACCGCGCACGCCCTCGGCCACTGGGCGATGCCCGAAGTGCAGGTGCTCGCCGTGCTCGTCGCGCTCATGAAGCTGGGCACGCTCATCAATGTCACGATCGGCGCCGGCTTCTGGTGCTACGCCGCGATGTCCTGCGCCCTCCTCTTTGCCTGGCACAGCTTCGAATTGTCGGTGCTGGCGCCCGCCTCTCCCGAAGAAGCCACCGTGGTCGCCGAAGCCAACGCCCCCGCGCCTGCACCCGCGGTCGCATGAACCGGACGGCCCTCATCTGATCTGACATGAAACGCCGCCTCCCCCGTCTTCGCTCGGAGAAACTCGCCAACGCCGCCGCGCTGGCGTTGGCAGCCGCCGTCATGCTCGTGCCGGCGAATCTGCTGCCCGTCATCACGACGCATAACGCCGGCGCGGATC
>CALFNJ010000639.1 GCA_937902865.1 uncultured Opitutaceae bacterium | reverse complement strand
GCAAAGGCGTCCCGGACATGCGCGAAGAGCGCGCGGTCGCGATTGGCGGCATCTTCACGGCCGAGTTCGTCGGCGATGCGCGCGGCGAGGTCGGCGACGTGTGCGTAATACGCGGTGGCGATGAGCGTGTAGGGCGTGGGCGCCTCGGCGGCCTTGTAGCCCGGCGCGAGCCAGTCGCCGTAGCTGCGCGTGCTGCGCCGGATGCCGTCGGGCCAGTCGCGCGCCTGGGCGTCGACCCAGCGCTGGATGGCGTCGAAGTTCTCCTCGAGCAGGCGCCGGTCGCCGGTGTGCAGCCAGGTGTAGTAAGGCACGATGACGGCGGCGTCGCCCCAGCCGGTGCTGCCGTAGCGCAGGCCGATGTCGGGCGCGACATCCGCGAATCCACTCAGCCCGCCGGGCTCGTCGCGGAAGCTGTCGCGCACGGAGTTGAGCCACTGACGGTAGAACGCGCCGCTGCCGAAATTGTAGTTGGCGGTGTCGGCGAACACCTCGGCGTCGCCGGTCCAGCCGAGACGCTCGTCGCGTTGCGGGCAGTCGGTCGGCACCTCGAGGAAATTGCCTTTTTGGCTCCAGAGCGTGTTTGAGTAGAGTTTGTTCAGGAGCGGGTTCGAGCACTCGAAATAGCCGATGCGTGGAATGTCGGAGTGGAGGACGATGCCGGTGACGGCATCGTCCGCGGGTTGGGCGAGGCCGGAGAGCTCGACGTACCGGAAGCCGAAGAAGGAAAACCGCGGCTCCCACGTCTCGACGCCATCGCCGCGCGTGAAATAGGTCGCGGTGGCGTGCGCGGTGCGGAGATTCCGCGTATGGATCGTGCCGTCCGCCTCGAGCAGCTCGGCGAAACGGAGGGTGACCTGCGTGCCGGCTGCCGCCTGCGCCTTGAGGCGCACCCAGCCGACCATGTTCTGGCCGAGGTCGTAGAGAAACACGCCGGGTGAAACCTCGCGGCGCGAGACGGGATGCAGTTCCTCGACGCGCCGGACCGGCGGGGCAAAATGCGCGGTAATGTCGGCGACGGCAGAGGATCCGCCCTGGACCTGCACCGGACGCCAGTTCCATGGCGCGCCCTGCGGCGTGCTCCACTGCGGATCGTCGCGGCGGGCGTCGAAGGTTTCGCCGTAGTAGATCGACTGCGCGACGATCGGGCCCTCGGCCCAGCGCCAGTTTTTGTCGGTCGTCACCAAGGTGGTGGCGCCGGTCGCATCGGTCAGTTCGAGGAACGCCGCGGCCATCGGCTCCTGGCCGAACTGCGAGCCGCGCAGCAGCGTGCTGCTGTACCAGCCCTCGCCGAGGATGAGGCCGAGGGCATTGTGGCCGGCCTGGATGTTGTCCGTGACATCGTACGCGACGTAGAAGACGCGTTTGCGGTAATCGGGCCAGCCGGGGAGGAAGAAATCGTTGCCGACCTTGCGGCCGTTGAGCCAAGGCTCGACCGTGCCGAATGCCGACAGGTACAGGCGTGCGCGAGCTGGCTTGGCGGCGACGTCGAATTCGCCGCGGAGATAGCGCGCCCGCGGAGCATCGCCTTGGGCGGTGGCGACGCCATCGCTGAGCCAGGCGGCCGCAGCGGGCCAGCCGCCGCCCTGCAGGCCGGTGTCGAATCCGGCCGGCGCGCTCCAGCCGCTGTCGCGGTCGCGCTCATCCCAGACGCGCACCCGCCATTCGTAGCGATGCTTTGGCTTGGGCGCGAAACCGGCCGCGCTCACCATCTGCGATTGGTCGGAAGCGATGCGCGGGGTTTCCGTGACCTCGGTCGTGGGGCGTCCATCGGGGCCGATTTCGGCGATGCGGAGTTGATAAGCCGTCTGGCGGGCGGCGGGCGCGGACGATTCCAGCCGCCAGGAAAACCGCGGCGCGAGCGTGTCGATCACCGTGGGCTCGGTGAGGCCGTCGCAAGTCAGGTGAGAGACGGCGGGCGTGTCAGCGGCGAAGGAGGCGGAGGCGAGGGGCGAAAGCACGGCGGCGCAGGACGCCAGAAGGGGTAGGAGGCGCATTCCTCCAAGCTACGGCCTTTCGCTGGCGCGACAAGGATTCATCGGAAAAGCGGATCCGATCGGCGGCATCTCGCGCAGAGGCGCGGAGATCGGACGGGAAACAGAATTCAAACTTGGATTTTTAACACGGAGGGCTCGGAGGGGAAGGGAGATCGCGGAGCCGGACGTAAATGCAGCGCCGGGGCTTGGAGTGCGAGTGAGGCGATGGCTTTACTCCGCGACCTCTCTTCCCCTCAGCGCCCTCCGTGTTCCCAAACGATGCCCTTCTACGAGCGAT
>CALFNJ010000638.1 GCA_937902865.1 uncultured Opitutaceae bacterium | reverse complement strand
GCGTGCTCTGGTCTTTGCTACCGTCCGTATTCGCACACCGAGCACCGCCCAACCAACACCTGAGGGCAACCGAGCAAGGAAAATCAGGCGGCGAGTAGGAGTTTGGTGAGGGGAGAGTTTTGGCGGTGCAGGGCGGCAACATAGTGGGCGTCGTCGTAGGGCACGCGGTCGGTCCAGCAGCGCCAGAGGATGCGGATCCATTTGAAGGCGAGGCTGCGCAGGATGGTCTGGTGGCGTTTGCCGGCGCGCTTTTGCTGGAGGTAATACGCCTTCGCCCAGGCGCATTTCGGGATCGTTTGCCCGGCCCACTCGACGAAGGTCTGGCGCAAAAACTTCGGGGCGTTCCAGCGCCAGTGCACCCAGACTTGCCGGCCACTTTGTTCCCGCACCGGGGCGACGCCGGCATACTTCTGTAAACTCGCCGCGTCCGGATAGCGGGTGCGGTCGGTGCCGAAGGCGACGAGCAGCCGCGGCGCGAGCGCAGGCCCGGCGCCGGGCAGCGCGCGGAACAGGTCCGCTTCCGGGTGCGCGGCGAACGCGGTGGCGATCTCGGCCTCGATCGCCAGCAGATGTTTTTGCAAGGGCCGCAGCAGCGCGACGAGCAGTTGCACCTGCAGGATCGCCGGCGCCAGGACGGCGCGGTCGGTGGTCAACGGCCGGGCGTGGGCGACGAGCGCGAGGCGTTCGGCGATCACGTCCGCGCGGCGGGAGTTGTGGGCGGTGTAGAAGCGCTGGAGCGTGGCGGGTTGCGCGCGCTGGAGCACGGCCAGTTCCGGCCAGCGTTCAAGGAAGTCGAGGGCGAGCGGCGTCCACAGATCGTCGCCGCAGAGCTCCAGGGCCTGGGGAAAGTAGCGTTTGAGCGTGCTCGTCAGTTCGTTGGCGAGTTGCGTGCGATGGTCCACCGCGCCGCGGCGCAACTCCGTGAGCGCGGCCAGGGCCCGCGTCGCCGCGGTGTCGAGGACCAGCGGTCGGAGTTGGTGCCGGTGCTGGGTGAGGATCGTGAGCAGCACCTGCGCGTCGGTCCGATCGGACGCCGAGCCCGACGGCGTGAAGGCCTTCCGGAAACGTTCGCTGGTCGCCGGATGGATGGGATAAATCGTCAGCCACGGATAGGCGACGAGCGCGTGCAGGACGGCGTTCCTGCCCGCTTCGATCGCCAGGGCGACGGGCCGCTGCCCGTGGCGTGCGCCCAGTTGCTCCAGCCAGCCGTGGAGGGATTCGGCGGCGGCGGGAATGGTGCCCGTCGTCTCGGTCGTTTCGCACCGCAGTGCGAAGGCGTGCTCGGTATCGCCCCAGTCGAGTGCCACCAAGGCGGCGTAATCGGTGCTCATGTTTTTCCTGGTTTTGGGATGGAGGCCCGGCCTGCAGACTGTATCGTGCGGGACGTGGAAACGTCGGCACCCAGAGGATGCATGACCGGACCATGACGCTGACCGGCCGCAGTCGAGATTTGGTTCGGATTCCTTCGTCAGAAACTCGCCAGATGTTCGTGCCGCGGCCGGCCAGCAAATTAGCTTCCGCCACCCTCCAACCCAAGATGAGAGCGACGAATGTCAGCCGTGCAGTTCGCCCCGCGTCCACTCCAGCTTTGGGCTTCCGCGGACTCGGACCGAACCGCACTGGAACACCGATACAGGCGCTAGAGCCAACGCTCACCATCTGTCCTTTTTCGATGCTCACCTCCCCGCTCCAATCTCCGTCCTCGCTCTGGGTGAGCGTGGCTCACCTTTAACGTTGGGCGAAGAAGCATGAAGTGGCTCTACCTCCTTATCTCGGTAGCCGCGGCTTTTTTTGGGATTCTGTTCGCGATTGTCGCTGACGAAGCCGAGAAGAAGAAATCCCTCCCCGTGTTCGTTTCAGCGTTTGTGGTGAATCTAGGACTATTTTATGCGCACCATTGGTCAGCAAAGAAGAAGCTATCTGCTTCCGCGAAGAAGTAGGCCGTCCGAGGTTGCCGTTCGCGTGCTCTGGTCTTTGCTACCGTCCGTATTCGCACACCGAGCACCGCCCAACCA
>CALFNJ010000637.1 GCA_937902865.1 uncultured Opitutaceae bacterium | reverse complement strand
AGCGGTCCAGCCCCCGTAAAACCAGGCGCCGAGTGCGATGACGACGAGGCCGAAGAGCGCCATGAGCGACGCGCTCTCGCCGGTCTGGCCGGCCAGCACCCACGTGAGGTACGCGACGGTGGCGTAGAGAGGGAAAGCCATGAACTGCTTGAACGTTTCCATCCACGCGCCGGGCCGCGGTAGCACCTTCACCGCGCCGGGGAAAATGGAGAGCAGCAGGTACGGCGTGGACAGGCCGACGGCGATCGCGGTGAACACGGTGAACGAGGCGGCGGTGGGCAGCGCGAGGGCGGCGCCGAGCGCGGGCGCGAGGAAAGGCGCCGAGCAGGGCGTGGCGACGACGGTGGCGAGCACGCCAGTGAAGAACGAACCGATGAGTCCCGAGCGAGACTGCAGCCCCGAGCCGATGCCGGTGGCGCCGAGACCGAATTCGAAGACGCCGCTGAGATTCAGGCCGAAGATCAGCATGACCGCGGCGAGGCAGAAGACGAAGGCCGGCGATTGCAGCTGGAAGCCCCAGCCGAGTTGCGCGCCGCCGGCCCGCAGCACGGCCAGCAGCCCGGCGAGCGCCCAGAACGAGAGCAGCACGCCAAATGTGAACACGAGGCCGTGGGCGATCACCTTGCCGCGCTCCTGGCCCGCCTGGTGCGTGAAGCCGAGGATCTTGATTCCCAGCACGGGGAACACGCACGGCATGAGGTTGAGGATGAGGCCACCGAAGAAGGCGAGCAGGAGCGTGCCGCCGATCGGACCTTCCGCGGTCACGACGCCGAGAGTCAGCGGCACGTCGACCTTCAGACCGCGCAGCGAGCCGTCGGCGTTCCAGCCGGTGTCGGACGTGAGCACGCCGAGCAGCCGGGTCGGATTGGCCGGACCATCTTCCGGAATCGCCAGCGTGAGCCGGAAACCGCTGCCGTCAGCCCGCGCCGACTGCGGCAGGTCGAAGCCCACGAGGTTGTCATCGGAGAAAAAGTGCAGCGTCGCGGCGTTGATCTTCGCGGCGGGCGCGGCGCCGTTCGCACCGTCGGCGGGCAGCGCGGTGAGGATGATAGTCTTGCCGGCCCGGGTGGCAGCGAGCGTCCAGGCGGCCTCGGTTCGCGGGAGGTTGGCGATAACCGTGCGGATCTTTTCGCCCCATTGCGGATTGGCGGCGGGCGCGTCGGCGGAAACGGGCAGCGACAGGCTCAGGTCGGCGCTGCCGGGAATGCAGACATCCGAGCACATCAGCCATTCGGCGCGGGCCTTGAGCACGATCGGCGTGCCCGGCGTCAGATCGGCCGGCGCGGTGAGCGTGAGCGGCAGCAGCAGGTCGCCCTCGTAACCGCTGCCGGAGACGCTGCCCTGGCTGTCCTTGATCGGTGCCGGCGCCGGCCACTGGATGTCGCCGGCGGTGAAGCCGGCCGGCAGGGTCCAAGTCAGCTTGGTGGGCAGACCCGTGCCCGGATTGTGCCAGTAGGTGTGCCAGTGCGGATCGTGGACCAGGTGGAGCGCGACCGTGAAAGGTTTGCCGGGCTGGATGGAGGCATCCGCGGCCACGAGGGAGGCCTGCACGTGTTGCGGCGCACTCAGCATGGAGAGAGCGGCACGGGCCGGCAGGCACCACATCGATAGGGCAGCGAGTGCCAGCCCCGCGATTCCCCAACCCCTTCGGAACGATCTCATAACTCCCAGATAAGACATCTTTCTCCCGCGCGTGCAAACGCGGACCCCGCCTGCCGCCCGCCATTGCGTAACAAGACCGAAAGATTTCTGGAGGTAGCGAGTAGTGGGTAGCGAGGAGCGAGCATCGACGAAAACGACGGATGGTTAATTCAGAATCCAGAGCCCGCGACGATTTTGGTCTCCGGGATCGTTCTACTCGCTGCCCGCTACTCGCTACCCGCTACTTTGCGGCGACGGCAGCCTTGCAGGGGGCGGGAGGGAGGTGGCAGCGTTGGAGGAATGACCATGAAAACACGTGAGTTTGGAGCGACGGGCAGAGCGGTGGGCGAGGTGGGGCTGGGGACCTGGCAACTGGGGGCGGGCTGGGGCGAGGTGAGCGACGAGACGGCGATGGCCACGCTGCGCGCGGCCCTGGACGCGGGGACGACGTTTCTCGACACGGCGGACGTCTATGGCATGGGCCGGAGCGAGCGGCTGATCGGCCGGCTCCTGAAGGAGACGCGCACGCCGCTCTATATCGCGACGAAGTTCGGGCGGTTCAATCCGCCGGGCTGGCCGCAGAATTTCACGCGCGAGGCGGTGCGCCAGCACACGGAGGCGTCGCTGCAGCGCCTGGGCCGCGACGCGGTGGACCTGACCCAGCTGCACTGCCTGCCGATGGACGTGATGCGCCGGGGCGAGATCTTCGAATGGCTGCGCGAGCTGAAGCGCGAGGGCAAGATCCGCGACTTCGGCGCGAGCGTGGAGTCGATGGAGGAGGCGGACGTCTGTCTGCGTCAGGAAGGCCTCTGCTCGCTGCAGATCATCTTCAACATTTTCCGCCAGAAGCCGATTCACACACTCTTCGCCGAGGCGAAGCGGCGGAAGGTGGCGCTGATCGTGCGGCTGCCACTGGCGAGCGGCCTGCTCGGCGGCAAGATGACGGCGGCGACCTCCTTTCCGGCGAACGATCACCGCAATTTCAACCGCGACGGTCAGCAGTTCAACGTTGGCGAGACCTTCGCCGGCCTGCCCTTCGCGAAAGGCGGCGCGCTGGCGGACGCGCTCAAGCCGCTCGTGCCCGCGGGACAGACCCTGGCCGAGTTCGCGCTCCGCTGGTGCCTCGATTTCGACGCCGTGAGCGTGATCATCCCCGGCGCGAAGAATCCGGCCCAAGCCGCGGCCAACGCACGGGTTTCCTCACTGCCGGTGATCAGCCCCGACGTGCACCGCCAGCTGGCGGATTTCTATACCCGCGAAGTGGCGTCACACATCCGCGGGGCGTACTGAATACCTTTTCGGATTTCACCACAGAGGCACAGAGACACGGAGAAAATCGCCGATCCAAATCCGGCTGATTGAGTTTCTCGGTGCCTCCGTGCCTCTGTGGTGAAATTCCGATGGTTTGTGATTCGCTCTATTCCGGCAACGGGCGATCCTTCGTCTCGGGGGCGAACCAGATGACGATCATGCCGAGGATGTAGATGAGGCTGATGACCGAGCCGGCGCGGGCGTAGCTACCGTCGAATTGCTTCATCAGCGCGCCCATCTGCAGCGTGCCGACGGCGGCGATGATGCGGCCGGCGTTGTACGCGAGACCCTGGCCGGTGGCGCGCATGCGCGTGGGGAAGAGCTCCGGCAGGTAGAGCGGAGTCCAGCCGTAGAACGCCGCGGTGAGGGCGCCGACGACGAAGACCATGAAGAGGAACGGTCCGCCGTAGGTGGAAATGCCGCGGAAGAGAATCGCGCAGGCGATCAGCGACGTGAGACACATCACGAAATAGGCCGGACGGCGGCCGAGCTTGGCGCCGAGCCAGGAGCCGACGAGGCAGCCGACGACGGAGCCGAAGGCGGACAGCGCCTGCGCGTAGGCCTTGGCCTTGGGATTGGCGCCGCTCACGAGCTGGTCGGCCCAGGCGGGCAGCCATTGCACAACGCCCCACGTGACGAGCAGCGCGATGCCGCAGAACAGCGTGGCGAGCAGCGTGGTCTTGCGCAGGTTCGGCGCGAAGATCTCCCGCAGCGGCTGGGCCGGCGCGGCCTTGGTGGAATGCTGCCAGCGCGCCGACTCCGGCACGAAGAGGCGGAGGAAGAACGTGAAGAGCGCGGGACCGGCGCCGATGAGGGCGACCCAGCGCCAGGACGTCTGCGTGACGGAGAACGTGGCGCCGATCAGGGCGATGAGGAGGAAGCCGGCGTTGCAGGAGGCGCCGATCACGCCGGCGAGCAGCGGGCGGTGCTTTTCCGGCCAGATTTCCATCACGAGAGCGACGCCGAGCGACCATTCACCGCCCATGCCGAGCGCGGCGAGAAAGCGGGTGATGGCGATGTGCCAGGGCGCCTGCGCAAAGTAGGTGAGCGCGGTGAACATCGAGTAGAAGAGGATGCTGAGCGTCATCGCCCGGACGCGTCCGAGGCGGTCACCCAGCCAGCCGAAGACGATGCCGCCGGTCGCCGCGCCGACGAGGAACGAGGCGTTGATGATGCCCATCCAGTGTCCGATGAAGACGTCGACGGGCCCACCGGTGGCAGGCTGCATCTGGAGCAGCGCGGGCCGGGCGATGAGCGGGAAGACGCCCATTTCCAGTCCGTCAAACATCCATCCGAGAAAAGCGGCGAGAAGCACGGCGACGAGCCGACGATTGTCGACCGGAGCCGCCGGGGTAGGGGCGGTGGGGTTCATAAAAAAGCGCCGTGACACAGTCACATGCGCGACACTGGCGCAAGGAAAGTAACAAGTACCCAGGAGCAGGTACCAAGTAACAAGTAACAGGTGGCAGGTACCAAGGGATAGCGCGCCGGAGGCGCTGGTCGATGTAGGGGCGTTCGTTGCGGGCGCCGGGCTCGGGGCTGATGGCTCGGCTTGCTGGCGGGCGGAGCGAACGGGCGTCCGCAAGGAACGCCCCTACATCGGAGGTCGCGCTGGGAAAATCCTTCGCGGCCTGTCTCCGGTCACCTGGCTCGCGTCTCGGGACTCAACCGGCCGGAGTTTCGCTCGCGAGGAGCTTGCTCACGGTGGCGAGGAGGGCGTCGACCTTGAACGGCTTGAGCAGAAAAGCGTTGGCGAAGGAGCGCGAGCGCGTGGGGGAATCGCGGCCGGAGTCCATGCCACTGATCGCGAGGATCTTCACCTGCGGATTGATCCGGCGCACGACGTTCGCGACCGCGGCGCCGTCGAGGTACGGCATGTTGACGTCGGTGATCACGAGGTGGATCTCGTTGCTGCGCGGGGCGAAGAGCGCGACCGCCTCGGTGCCGTCGCCGGCGACGAGGACGCGGTAGCCGTGGCGGGAGAGGATGGCGCTGGTGATTTCCCGCACATTGGGTTCGTCGTCGACGAGGAGGATGAGCTCGCCGTTGCCGCGCGAGGCGAACGGATGATTGGAGACGGAGGAGGCCGCGCCGCCGGCAGACTCGGTAGCGGGGAAGTAGACGCGGAACGTCGTCCCGCGGCCGGCTTCGGTGCGCAGCGTGATGAAGCCGTTGTGGCTTTCGACGATGCCGCGCACGGTGGAGAGGCCGAGACCTGTGCCCTTGCCGGCTTCCTTCGTGGTGAAGAATGGCTCCCAGATATGGGCGAGCACCTCCGGCGGGATGCCGGTGCCGGTGTCGGACACCTGCATCATCAGCCACGAGCCGGGCTTCGCGCCCTCGATCGCGAGGGCGGCAAGTTCGTCCAAGGTGCAGTTTTCCGCCTGGAGGCGGAGCGTGCCGCCCTTGGGCATCGCGTCGCGGGCGTTGACGCAGAGATTGAGCAACACCTGGTGGATCTGGGTGGGATTGGCCCGGATGGTCCACAGGTCGGAGGCGATCTGCTCCTCGAAGCGGATGGTCTTGGGAAAGGTTTCGCGGATGACGCTGCTGAGGTCGCGGATGAGGTGCTTCACCTGCACGACCTGCGGCACGCCGCTGACGCCGTGGGCGAAGCCGAGGATCTGCCGGACCAGGCCGGCGCCGCGCTCGGCGCTCTTCTCGAGCGCGGTGAGCATCTTCATGTCGCCCGGATCGGTGACGCGGTCGCGCAGGATCGGGGCGCCCATCAGGATCGGGGCGAGGACGTTGTTGAGATCGTGCGCGATGCCGGCGGCGAGCATGCCGATGCTTTCCATGCGCTGAGAGCGCAGGAACTGCTCCTCGAGCTTCTTCTTGGCCGTGATATCGGTGCAGATGCTGAGGTGGGAAGTGGCGTGGCCCGCGGCGTCGCGGATGACCGTGACGCGGTTGTCGACGATGAGCGGCTGGCCCTGCTTGTTGTTGAGCCGGAGCTCGCTGCGCCAGTCGTCGCCGCCATTTTCCGGCGAAGCGGTGCCCGGATCCTCGACGGTCGGCCCGAACAGCTCATTCCGGTGGTGGCCGACTGCCTCGGCGGCGGTCCAGCCGAAGACGCGCTCGGCGCCCTGATTCCAGAAAGTGATGCGGCCATCGAGATCGCTGACGACGATCGCGTCGCGCGCCTTGTTGAGCAGATCGGCCTGCTCGCGGATGCGGCGCTCGGCCTCGTGGCGGGTCAGACAGATCGAGGCGATGCGGGTGCCGACGTCGATCAGGTGATGCTGCTCCTCGGTCGGGCGGCCGGGCTGCCGGTAATAAATGGCGAACGTGCCGATGACGCGCTGCTGGGAGTCGAAGATCGGCGTGGACCAGCACGCGCGCAGCCCATGGGCGAGGGCGAGTTCGCGGCCCTTTTCCCAGGACGGATCGGTGGCGATGTCCTCGGCGACGACGGCCTTGCCGCGGAAGGCGGCGGTGCCGCAGGAGCCCAGACCCTCGCCGACGGGATAGCTCTCGCTCGCGCGCCAAAACGCCTCCGGGAGACTGGGCGCGGCGGCGGGACGGAGACGGCTGCCGTCGGCATCGAGCAGCAGCAGGGAGCAAAGCATGTCGGGCGACAGACTCTCGATGAACCGCAGGAGCGCAGTGAGCGTCTCCGACAACGGCGCGCCGCGCACCATCATCTCGAGCAGCTTGCGCTGGCCCTTGTCGATCGCCTCGGCGCGCTTGGACGCGGTGATGTCGCGCATCACGGTGGAGTAGTATTCCACGCTGCCGTGAGGCCCCTTGTGCGCGATGATGACCTGGGAAACGGGGATGAGCTTGCCGTCGCGCGCCTGCAGCACGTTCTCGCCGGACCAGGTGCCATGGCGCTGCGCGGCCTGGTAGAAATCGTTCAACTGCGACGCCATGCCGGCGGGATGGAAATCGCGGACGGAGAACAGCCCCGGATCCTGGGTCGGGGCGAAGCCCATCATCTGGAGCCCGGCATTGTTGACGTAGAAGACGCGGCCGTTGAGGCCGGACAGGCCGACGAAGTCAGGGGTGCTCTCGAGGATGGCGATGAAACGCCGCTGCGCCTCCTCGGCATCGTGCCGCCGCTTCTGCTCCTGGTTTTCGCGCATCGCGCGCTGGATGGCGGTGACCAGGCGCTTCATCCGGTCCTTGAGCACGTAGTCGTGCGCGCCGGAGCGGACCGCCTCGATCGCGCGGTCCTCGCCGATGGTGCCCGAAAGGAAGATGAACGGCACGTCCGGCTGGTGCTGCAGGGTCAGCTGCAGCGCCTCGAGCCCGGTGAAGGAGCCGAGGTTGAAATCGGAGAGAATGATCTCGTAGCCCGGGTGCTGGAGCTCGCCGACGAAATCGGGCTTGGTGGAAACCACCTTGATCTCGCAGCCCGGCCATTCGTCGAGGAGCAGCTCCCGGACGAGAGCGGCGTCATCGCGATTGTCCTCGAGGTGGAGAATCTTCATGGCGCAACGATAGACAGCGGTGGCGGCGTCTGGATCAAAGAAGGGAGCGGGCCTCAGGCGGGCCGGGCAGTTTCCTTGGCCTTTTCCGGGGGTGGTTCGTTGAGCAGGGCCCAGAAGAAGCCGAGCTTGCCGACGGCGGCGGCGAACTCCTCGAAGTCGACGGGCTTCACGACGTAGGCATTCACCCCCAACTGGTACGACTGCATGAGATCGGATTCCTCGCGGGACGAGGTGAGCACGACGACGGGGACGGTGCGGAGCTCCGGATGGTCGCGGATCTGGCGGAGCACCTCGCGGCCATCGACCTTCGGCATCTTGAGATCGAGCATGATCACGGCGGGTGAAAGGCCGCTGCGGCCGGCGTACGGCCCGCGGCGGAACAGGTAATCGAGGGCCTGCGCGCCGTCGCCGACGGTGACGATCTCGTTGAGCAGGCGCGCGTCCTTGAGCGCGGTCACGACCAGCTCGACGTCGTTGGGATTATCCTCCGCCAGGAGGATGGGACGCAGGGAAGAGGCGGGCATGACGGATCAGGTCGCGGGAGCCGGCGGTGGCGCGGGCCGGTTCGGCAGGGAGAAGGAGAACGTGGCGCCCACGCCGACCTTGCCCTCGGCCCAGACGCGCCCGCCGTGGCGCACGATGATGCGCTGGACGTTGGCCAGGCCGATGCCCGTGCCCTCGAACTCGGCCGGGCCGTGCAGGCGCTGGAAGACGCCGAAGAGCTTGGCGACGTACTGCATGTCGAAGCCGACGCCATTGTCGCTCACGGCGAAGATGATGTCGCCGTTGGCCGGATCGGTGCGGGTCGCGATGGTGACCTTCGGGTGCTCGGACTTGCCCGAATACTTCACGGCGTTGTCGACGAGATTGAACCACACCTGGCGCAGCATCGCCGGATCGCCGCGGACGTGCGGAAGG
This sequence comes from uncultured Opitutaceae bacterium, assembly GCA_937902865.1. Taxonomy (GTDB): domain Bacteria; phylum Verrucomicrobiota; class Verrucomicrobiia; order Opitutales; family Opitutaceae; genus CAIUWA01. Next base: position 360 of record CALFNJ010000637.1, on the reverse strand, counting down.
GAATCGATGGCCCACTCCGGCGGCTTGGCGAGGCGCTCGAAGCGGCCGTCGCGGATGACGCCGGCGACGAGCGCGTCCGTGTCGATGTCCGTCGTGCTGAGCTCCGTGCGGCTGATGCGGGAGAAGGCGAGGAGATCGTCGATCAGCCGGCCCATCTGCCGTGCGGCGCCGGAGATGGTCGTGAGATAGCGCTGGCCCTTTTAGTCCAGCGAGGAGCCGACGTGTTTCTGCAGCAGGCTCGTGAAGCCGTCGACGTGACGCAGCGGCGCGCGCAAATCGTGGGAGACGGAATACGAGAACGCCTCGAGCTCGCGGTTGGCGGTCTGTCACTGTTCGTTGGCCGCCTGCACCCGCTGCGAA
>CALFNJ010000636.1 GCA_937902865.1 uncultured Opitutaceae bacterium | reverse complement strand
TGCTGATGAACGAGCCGGGATCGATCGAGGGGAAGCCGTGCATGTTCCAGCGGGCCGGCATGTTCGTGTCGGCGAGGCTGGCGAGCGGGAGCGCGACGTCGTCGGCCGTGCCGAAGGTTCCGTCGGGGCCGGAGCCGAACGTCCAGCTCGCGCCGTCACCCGTCCGGGCGTTGGCGCGCTCCTGGACATCCGTCAGCACGCCCGCCTGGAGCAGCACCGGGAAGCGCAGGGTGTTGAAGTCCCGCTTGGCGTCGATCTTGGCGCCGTACTTGCGGTCGATGTTGCTGGTGTTGGTGCCGGACCAGCTGAGCTGCCCGTAATTGGCCACGTCGCGATAGTCGGCTCCGGACGTCTGGTGCAGCGTCATGCCGCTTTCGGTCTGGATGTTGTCCATGGTGAAGCCGACGTTGAGCAGCGTGTAGGTCAGCGTTCCGCCCTTGCTGAAGCCCGAGATCGGATTGCGCACGTAATCGCGGCCGTAGTAGATGCCGTAGTCCAGGTCCAGTTCGCCCAGGCGGCTCTTGCCGCCGGCGTTGAGGTTGTAGTTCTGGTTGTCCGAGACCTCGTGGCCCGTCGCCTTCAGGATCCGGCTGCCCGTCGACGTCGTCACCGGCGTCGCGTTGGGGCGGGAATCGATATGGTCGGCGGAGTTGCCGTTGATCGCGACCATCGCCGCGCCGGTTCCGGTGGTCTGGTTACCCGCGGTCGTCGTGATGCGGTGGTTCAGGCCGAAGAGGTGCATCTGCGGCCCCTGCTGATAGTAGGTGCGCAGGTACAGCGTGGTGTTTTCGGAGAGACGATAATCGAGGTTGATCGAATAGTAATCCTGCCGGAAGCCGGCCGACGCCTCCTGCATGTTCACGCCGGTGGCGATGGCATGGTTGCTCGGGGAGACATCCTGCCCGGCCGGGATCGCGGGCACGAAGGAGTAGCTCGGCGTGTACTGCGTGTTGTAGCGGTAGCGTCCGCTCTTGAGGAAGGAGAGCGAAATGCCGATCGGGTGCGCGCTGTCGGCGCGGAACAGGTCGGAATAATTCAGTTGGGCCGACGGATACTGCGCATACGCGTAGTGGTCATAGCCCTGGTAGCTCGGGCCGAACTGGTTCAGCGCGGTGTTGATGTTCATGCCGACGTCGAACCGGATCCGGCGTCCCTTCAGCGTCAGCGCGCTCTTCGAGACCAGGTTGACCGAGCCGCCCATGGAGTTCGCCGGCTGGGAGGCGTTCGGGGCGCGGTTCACCTCGATCGCCTCGATGTTGTTCACCTGCACGTTGCGCATGTTCAGCGAGCGGCTGCCGAAACCGGAGTTCGGGATGCCGTTGCCGTCCTGGGTGATCGACGCGTAGGTCGAGCTCTGGCCGCGCATGCTGAAGCCGATGGCGTCCTCGCCCGCGTAGTTCATCGCGAAGCCGGGGACGCTCTTCAGGAGTTCCGCCGCGTTGCTGTCGATCAAGTCGCCGAACGCGTCGGACGCGATCACGCTCTTCATCTGATTGGCGATCTTCTGATCGTTGATCGCCTTGGCTTGGCCCTCGCGGTCGCCGGCCACGGCGAATTCCTGCAGCTGGTAGACCTCGGACTTGAGGAGGAAATCCTGCCGGAGGGTCTCTCCGGAATTCACCACGATGTCGCGGACCTCGGAGTCGAGGCCGGCATAGACGACCATCAGCTTGTGCGCGCCCGCCGGGACGTTCGGCAGCCGGAAGCTGCCGTCGCTCTCGGTCGTCGTGAACAGGTTGGTCCCGCCCACCCGCACCTCGGCGCTTTTCAGATATTGCCGCGAGGCTTCGTTTGCCACGGTGCCGACGACTACGCCGGTGCCGCCGGAGTTCGCTCGCGCCGCCGGGCTACTTGCCGGGCGGCTTGAGCCGTTTTTTTCCGCATCGGCCACGGAGGCTTCCCGTCGCACCGAAAGCGAACCGGTCCGGTCGTCCTGCACGCTGACCAGCACCGTGCCGGTCAGCATCGCATCAAGCGCCTCCTTCGGCGTCATCTCGCCCTTGACCGCGCGGGTCTCCACTCCCTCGACCGCATCGGCGAGGAAGAGCACCTCCCGCCCCGACTGCTCCGCCAGCTGCTTCAGCGACCGGTCCGCCGGTCCGGGCGCGAGATCGAACTGCTTCTTCGCGGTGAGCGATTCCGCCGCCATCGCGGCTGACGACCATCCCAGGGGGCCGCCCAGGACGAGAGTGAGAACGACCAGACGCAAGCAGGAGAAGAGATGTCTCCGAACCAGACGGGGGGTAATGGGGTTCATCATAATTGGGAAGGCGGATGATGAGCTGAAATCTATTATCGAAATTTTAGAAATTTAACGCACTTGGCACCCTTTCGCCTCGGTCCCGTCGCGTGCCTGTTGGTTATCTGGAACTCAGGAAATCAGGAACGGACGCAGGAGGCGGCGATCGGGGTTCACACGAAGGCACGAACCCACGGAGGTCGATCTCCCAGCGCGGACGGGGAATTCTTCTTGGCTTCGTCCCTTCGTGTGAAACGGATCGAGGGATCGAATGGGAAACCCCTTGGCGCACCGAATCCCGACGTGCATCGGAAGAGGGTTCGCGGGCGATGCGTTGGCGGCGCGTTAGGACAACGCGCCCTACCCTCAATCCGTGAGCCGATCAGATCGGATCGCGGTTCGATTTTGCGGACGTGCGGCTTTTTCGCAGGAGGATTTCGCTGTCGCCGCGGAACTCGGCCTCGATGCCAAAGGTTTTGAGCAGGCTGATGAAGGCCTCGGTGTTGTCGACGCGGTAGAGCCCGCTCAGCCGCACGCCGGCGATGCTCTGATCGTCGATGAAGAACTGGATGCTGCGCTCGCCCGCTGAGCGCCGGCCGGCGGAGTAGCCGTTGAGCACCGCGATCGCGTCGCTCAGCCGCGTGCGCGTGAACTCGACCCGCGGCGCGCGCCAGGCGAGACGTTCGGTCAGCTCCTCGGGCTGGATGGCCGTCACCTGGGGCGGGACGTCCGGACGGGAGACGTCGACCATGACGCCGTTGCCGGCGTCCAGCGTCGCGAGCAGTTCCGGCGCGACGGACATGCCCTGGGCCGCCACGGCCTCGGTCAGCGGCGTGGTCTGATTCACCGCCACCCTGCCCTCGGTGACGAGCACCTCGATGCCGGCCGGTTTCTTTTCGACCGCAAACATGGTGCCGACCGCCCGCACCTCCACGCCGCCGGCGCTCACGATGAAGGGACGCTTGGGATCCTTCGTCACCTGGAAGAGCGCCTCGCCGCGAACCAGCGTGACCCGGCGGAAGCTCGGGGTGAAGTCCGTGGCAATCTCGGCGTCCTCCTTGAGCTCGACCACCGAGCCGTCCGCGAGGATCCGCTGCTCCTGCAGACGCAGCACGGTCGCGCCCGCGGATTTCAGCCGGTTCTCGGCGCTGTGGAGAATCCTGGCCGGGCCGCCCAGATGCCAGGCGATGCCGACCACGCAGAGGAGCGCGACGCCCGCCACCGCCGAGGCGGCGCGGCGCCGGCGGAATTTCGCCCGCACGTCGAGCTCATGCAGCAGGTCGCTGGTGGCGCCGGCGTGGAACGGCCGGTCGAAGCGGTCCCAGACCAGATCGAAGCGCGCCAAGGCGGACTCGTGCTGCGGATCGGCCGCGAGCCAGGCGCGCAACTCCGCGTCTTCCTGCGGAGTCAGGCCCGCATCCACGCGCGTCTTCCATTCCGCGGCGCGGTGCATGATTTCCGCGCCGGGAACGTCACCGGACGCGGCGGACTGGGCCTGCTGGTCGTTAAGATCGGATTTCATGGCCGGGGAATCAGAGCCCGCGCCGGGCGAGGAATTTTTCGCAGCGCTTCATGCCGCGCAGCACCTGCACCTGCACCGTCTGGACCGAAATGCCCAGGATGGAGGCGATCTCCTTTTGCGGAACCTGTTTGATTTTGCGGAGGATGAAAATTTCACGGCAGCGCGCCGGGAGGCTGTCGATCGCGTCCGCGAGCAGGAGAATCTCCTCCCGGGAACAGGTGGCATCGGCAGCATCCGGCCTAGAATCCAAGACGCGCAACTCGGCCAAATCTGTTACCGGCTCGATCGGCGAGCTCCGCTGGTGCCGGATCAGGTCGAGGACCACGTGCCGGGCAACCTGGAACAGGTAGGATTTCGCCGAGCGGATCGACTGGGTCGCGCGCGCCTTCCAGATCCGCAGGTAGGACTCCTGAACGACGTCATCCAAGTCGCGCACCGAAGGGAACGAGCCGTGCAGGTAGGCCTTGAGCTGCGAGTCATGGCGATGCACCTCGTCCATGAACCAGCGGTTATGATCCGCCCCTGGCTCACCCATTGCGCTGGGCGCCGAATCCTGCGACGTTGAAACGGGATGACTCACGGTTGGGGGAGACCGATGCGCAGGCGGACAAGCGTGAAACGACTTCGCGAAGGCAAGCCGATTCTCCCAAACCAGGGGAAACACCGCAGATGAAAATCCGCGGCAATAAGTCCCTGGAACTCAGGAAATCAGGAACGGAGGGGCACCGCGAAAAACACGAAGCACACGAAAAGCGGAGAACGGAAATTTGGCCCACGGAACACACGGACGACACAGAAACGAGCACTTCTGAATTCCGTGTTTTCCGTGTGTTCTGTGGGCAATCCTCCGGCGTTCGCGTGCTTCGGGTATTTCGTGGTGATCTCCCTGCCCGCTATTTCGATTTCTTGTCGAAGCACACGATCAGCAGCGTGGCGATCGGGCCGAGGAACAGGCTGACGAAAAACCAAAGCAGGCCGCTGCGATTTTTGGACTGGGCGAGGCCGGCGTTGATCAGCGCGAGCGTGCCCCAGCCCACGAAAAAATCGGGAGACTGGTGAGTCATGGGATGCGGGTGAAACTCAACCTTGGTCCGGCGCGATCTGGCTCCAGCGCTTCGTGGCCAGGTCGTAGAGCAGGCTCTTCCACTTGTCGTTGCTGTCGTCGTCGCTGTGACCCTTGAAGCCCGCGGGCACCACCTTCGAGCCGTCCGCGGAGATGTCGAAGGA
>CALFNJ010000635.1 GCA_937902865.1 uncultured Opitutaceae bacterium | reverse complement strand
ACAACGGAACCCCGTATTCCCAGTCGAGCTGTCCGCGGTATTGATGGTCCGCGCGCCCACGCGGTAGCGATTGCAGTACGACTGATGGCAGAGATAGCTGCCGCCGCGGATGACTTTGCGGTCGCCGGAAGAGGGGCCGAGCGGATCGATCCGCGTCGCCGGGGAATCCGCCGCGTGGAAATCCCGGCTGAACCAGTCGCGCGTCCACTCCCAGACGTTGCCCGCGACGTTGTACAGGCCGTAGCCGTTCGGCTTGAAACTCTTCGCCGGGGCGGTCCCCACGTAACCGTCCTCCTCGGTGTTGCGCGTCGGAAATTCGCCCTGCCAGATGTTGCAGAAATGCCGACCGCCCGGCGTGAGTTCGTCGCCCCAGGCGTAGCGCTTCTGCACGAGACCGCCGCGCGCGGCGCATTCCCATTCGGCTTCCGTCGGGAGGCGCTTGCCGGCCCAGGCGCAGTAGGCGTTCGCGTCGTTCCATGAGACGTGCACCACCGGATGATCCCACCGTTTCTTGATGTTCGAGCCCGGCCCTTCGGGATGCCGCCAGGTCGCGCCGTCGATGCGGCACCACCACTCGCTGCCGACGACGCGCTGTGTCACGCGCGCCAGCTGGTCGCGGGTCAGGAAAAGATGAAAGACAAACGACCAGCCATAGCGGTCGGCCTCCGTCTTGTAGCCCGTGGCGTTGACGAAGGCGTTGAACTGCTCGTTCGTCACGCAGCACGCGTCGATGTGGAACGGCTGGAGCGTCACCGCCCGCACCGGGCCCTCGCCATCCGCAGGCCAGCCGTCGGGATCGTTCGTGCCCATCAAAAACTCGCCGCCCGGAATCGATCGCATCCCGTCGAGCGATCCGGTTCGCACCCGCTGGAACTCCGGCGCCGCGACCTCCGCGGGCACACCGGACTCCGGTTCGCGCGAGGGAGTACAGCAGGATTTTCCGTCCATGAGAGGAAGGAAACAATCCTCCGATCGCCGGCCATTGCGCGACAAAAAACGCCCCGAATTCGATCCATTCACCACCGAGCGACAGAGACACGGAGCATAAATCCATCGGAATGCCCACGGAACACACGGAACACACAGAAAAAATTCGCAGGCTCCTTTCGGTGTATTCCGTGTGTTCCGTGGGCAAATCACGCCTCCGTGTCTCTGTGCCTCTGTGGTGAAATCCGGCTCCGAAATGATTTATCTCACCCGGGCCCAGAGCGCGCGATAGGCCGGCAGCCAGGCGCTCGGCGCCGCGGCGTCTCGATTCAATTCCGCGTGCAACCGGCTCTGGAGTTCCGGGCTGACCGCGAGCGTGTCGCGCTCCCACAGCAAAATCGCCAGGGCGTGGAAGATTCTCTGCCGGGGATGACGTTTCAATCCCTGCCAGGTCCACCGGCGCGCGCGCCAGCCGTCCGCCCGCAGGTTCAGCAGCACATGGCGCAGCGAGGGTCCGCCGAAACATTTGTCGGTCGGCTCTTCGAGATAGGCTCGCACCGACAAAAAGTTTTTCCCGAGCCGGCGTGATTCCACCCAGAGCCAGCACTCGCGCAGCAGGGTCGTGGCCTCGTTCAGGCGCGTTCGCAGCTCTTCTCGCGCGATCTCTCCCGAAACGGGATGCAGCTTGAACGTGACGCCGTCCGCATGCCGGTCCACCAGGGTGTCGCGCCAGACCGTGGGCAGTTGGTCGCGCATGTCCTCGAGCCGGCGATGCCGCTCGCGACAGCTCCAAGTGTAGCGGCCCACGGTGGCCAGCGCGGCGTCGCCGCAGGCGAGCTCGGCCTTGGCGATGTTGCGACGGATGAAATCGGCGTCATCCAACGCCAGCGGTCCGGGATCGCGCTCCAGGCGCTCCCGCGCAAAGAGCAAACCCGAGCCGCGGTTCATCAGCAGGCGCGTGGCTTCGTCGGCGGGAATGTTTTCGGCGCAGTGATGATGCCCGCAATTGGCGAGCAGGTGCGCGTCCGGCCGGCCCCAGATCAGACGATGGCCTTCGACCAGATCGTAGGAAAACATGCTGACCGGACGGGCTGCGAGTTCCGCGAGCGACGTGACCTTGAACTCGACCTCGATGCCGGCGAGGGGCGTGAGGATTTCGCCGAGCACCTCGAGCCGGCGGCGATAGCGAAGTTCGTTGAGGTGACGGTTGCCGGCGATCGCGACGTAGAATTCCAGATCGTTGTACGGACGGTCCTCCACGCCCTCCCGTCGCAGCACGCCACCTTCGCCGCGCCCGTAGCCGCCGCCGAGAAAGAGCGCCTCGAACAACGGAGCCGGAATCAGGCCGCGCACACCGCTGAGCACGCGGGCGCAGGTCCGTTCGAGATGGCTTTCCAGCGCGTTGTCGCCGTCGAGCGTGAACGCCTGCGCGCGCGACCGCACGGCCCAGGTCGCCGGGGGTGCGGCCACCGGAGTGGGGGGAATCGTGCCGGAATAGGCCGCCGTGATCATAGGACGAAATCCACGCGATGCATCCGCCAGCCCGCCTGGAAACCGTGCAGCCGGCCGAGTCGCTGCTGCCAGCGGATCCGCGCCGCCGCCGGCCACTGGCCCAGCCGCTGCGTGCGGGCGCAGTAGCGGAGGTCGCCCGCCGTGTCGCGCGCCCAGCCGAGCATCGCCCGGCCCAGCGTGAACTCACGCTCCGAGCCGCGCCAGACGTGCGCCAGCGCCCAGGCTTCGCCGAAGCTGCGCTTGTAGGCCTGCCGCGGGGTGTAGTTGTGCGAGTGCATCACGACCG
>CALFNJ010000634.1 GCA_937902865.1 uncultured Opitutaceae bacterium | reverse complement strand
TTGAACACTTCCCCTTCCGCCTCCGGACGGCTGCCCGCGAGCAGGAAGGCTTCGACCGCGTCATCCACGTAGGTGAAATCGCGGAGCTGTTCCCCACCCCAGACTTCGAAGGGCTGCTGTTCCATCAACCGGCGGATCCAGATGCCGACGAAGGTTTGCCGCGCATCCTTGATCCGCATGCGCGGGCCGATCGTGTTCGTGAGCCGCAGCGCCGTCGACCGGATGCCGTGCACGCGCGAGTACAGCAGATGGAAAGACTCGCCCGCGATCTTGTTGATGCCGTTCACATCGACCGGCCGCAGCGGATGCTTCTCGTCCACCGGCAGGTAATCGGGCCGGCCATAGATTTGGCGCGTGCTCGCAAACACGATGCGGATGCCAGGATTGTGCACGCGGCAGGCCTCGAGGATGGCCAGTTGGGCCCGGCCGTTGATGTCGAGATCGGTGATCGGATCCGTCATCGAGTCCATGTGACTCGTCTGGCCCGCGAGGTTGAACAGGTAATCCTGTCCCTTCACCAGCCGCGGCAGTTGCGGCCAGTCACGCACGTCCGCCACGTGCACGCGCGGTCGGCGCGCGATGCCGGCCAGGTTCCGCCGGTTGCCGCCGTATTCCGGGATGAGGCTGTCCACGATCGTCACCTTCGCCCCGAAGCCCGCCAGCGCCTGCGCGAGATTCGAACCGATGAAGCCGAGCCCGCCAGTGATGAGCACCCGCCGATCACGAAACGCCCGGCGAAAAGAAGGAGAAGCGGCCATGAGCCCGAAACAGAACACCGCTTGCCCTCCCCGCGCCAATCGAAAATCCGCCCGGGCAATCCCCTCAGCAGAGGTCGGGCCGCTGCCCTGCAGGGCGGACAACGTTCAACGTCCAACGTCCAACGTTGAACATTCAACGATTGAGACGGAGGGAGCCCTGCAGAACGGGTCGGGCGTTGTTCGCCGATTCTCCGGAAGGCGCGCTCGTTTCGCCGCTTCCTGGCCTCCGAATTAATTTTCTCGGCGATCGCTCACGCCGGCCTGCTTTCATGTTCAACCTTCCTCGGGTCCAAGCCGGCCACTGCCAGCGTTGCTCCGTCTTAGTTGTTCAACGTTGGACGTTGGACGTTGTCTGCGCTGCCGCGCAGCGCCGCCTACTGCTGCGCCACGGCGATCTCGATTCCGAAGATTTGTACGCCGAGCCCGCGGGAATCTCCGGGAGGAACCACCAGCGGCGCGTCCGTCCGCAGTTCGAGCACAGCTCCTCCCGCCGGAACCATGACGTCCGGCACGATGAGATCCGTGAAGCCCGTTCCGACCGGCTGCGTCGAGACGAGCTTGCCCGCGATCCAGACCTGCAGATCGCGCTGCGCCAGACTGTGCACACGGCGCAGCCGCCAGGTCGTGCGCAGCGGATGGGAATTCGCCTCCAGATAAATTTTGGCCGACGCGCTGGTCCAACGCCACCGGTTGCCCGTGTGGGGTTCGTATTCCAGGTCATACCAGCCTTCACCATTCCGCGGACGCACGAAGGAGGGGTTGCCGGTATTGAGCAGGGCCAGGCGGTCATTGATCCGGACCGTTCCCTCTCCCGGAAGCGAGGTCTGGATCAGGCCGCCGTTCAAGTCCCACTGGCCGCGCAGGAACGTGTCGCGCCGACCCTCGTAGGTATGCCAGTAAAAATACTGCGGCTTGCGGAGCAGCAGCGCGTTGGCCCAAAGGCGGCCCCACATGTCGGGAATGCGGACGTTCACCGAGGCCACGTCCGGCATCTGCTCGATCCGGCTGATGTCGATCAGCTTCGCGTCGACCGTCCAGGGCGGCGCTTTCATCCGCATCACAAAGCCCTCGGCGGAGGAAAAATTGGCCAGCGTCACCAGCGCCATGAAAACGGCCGCGGCCACCCGCAGGCCGACGCGACGGCTGCGGAGCAGATACGTCCAGTAGCAGAAGCCCGCGAGCAGGCCGGGATAAAACACGGCGAACAGCTTGTACGCGTCGTAGCTCGCATTGGTGCCGAGCAGCGCCCCCCGCGCCTCGAGATAGGCGTAGCCCACCAGAATGGGCAGGGTCAGGCTCACCGCGCAGTAGGCGACCCGGCCCCGGCGTCGGCTGTCCCGCCCCAGCGCCACGAGCAGCAGACCCACGAGCGCGAGCGAAAGCGACATCCGGGCCCAGAGGCCGAGCGGTTCGAATTCCGTTCCCTGCACTCCGCCGAGCCAGCCTTCCGGCGAGAGCGCCGGGATCCGCCAGCCGAAATCAAACTGGCGGAAAAGCGTGAAGCGTTCCGCCAGCCCGAGCACGCGCTCCAGGAAAACCACGCCGCACGCCAGCAGCGGCGCCACCATCATCACCGCCCAGCGCGCGAGCCGGCCCCAGGTCCCGTTCAGCACCGCATTCCCGCCGGCATAGGCGAGGACGGGAACGAGGCAGACCAGGAGGATGAAGTTGTAGCTGCCCAGGATCAGCCAGTACGCAATGAAGAGGATCCCGCTCATTTCCCAGCCGCGCCGCCAGGAAAGCCGGGCGCGCCAGAGCGCGACTCCCGCCCACGTCACCAACGCGATCGCCTGTGCCGCGATCAGTTGACTCATCGCCACGTGCGCCACCGCGTACCACGTCAAGGGACTCAGGCCGTAGATCGCCGCGATCCAGAGACTGACGGACGCCCGATAACCGAGCACCGCGCGCGCCATCCAGAATGCCATCGGCAGCGACAGCACCAGCAGCACGGCCGTGAGCAGCCCCGTGATCTGATATGGCGCCAGGCCGAGAACCGCGTCGTTCAGCGCGATCAATGCCGAGGGGGTGAAATGATTCAGCCGCAGCCAGAAGTCGTAGAAGTTGTCGACCGATGCGACCTTCACGACCTCGGTCAGACCGAGAAATCCGGTGCGATCACCGCGGGCGAATTCCTGCAGCACCCGCGCGCCGGCCGCATAGTCCGCCGCATCGCAGCTGCCGAGCGAATTTGTGGTCAGCTCCCGCGAGGCGCGCGACAGCGGAAACACGAGCAGCGTCAGCGTCGCCGCCATCACGACGCCCAGTCCGCCGAACCGCGCGAGCGCCCGCCCCGCCCCGCCTCCGCGCCGCCAGAGCCCGAGCCCCAGCAGCAGCAGCGGCAGCGCTTCGCTGGCGTGGCCGTACGCATTCGTTCCCGTCAGTCCGGCATAGGCTCCGGCCCAGACCGTCGCCGACTGCAGCGCGAGCCCGGCCGGAGCGCAAAATACCGGCCAGCAGTTGCGCCAACGCCGCGGCGTCGCCAACAGCGCGAGACCTGTGCCCCAAAAAAGGACATGCAGCAGCAGGCCGAATGCGACCAGGAAGAAAGCCATCTCAGGATGCGGGGGTGTAGCTAACGGGGCGAGATCGCCGGGACTTTTTTGCCAGCTCCAATTTTCAGTTTAAAGCCATTTCTCCGGCCGACTCCGAATTTGGAGACGGACCTTGGGACCGAGCGCGAATTCAGAAGCCGGGAAGCCACGAAAAAATTTCCGGCTCCGATTCCTGCTTTTCCCGTTTCCGAGTGATTCGCGAGGCAATTCTCTCGTCCGCCACATTACGGTCCGGTCATTTTTCCGCCGGCTTCAGCGCCGTCGCAAAAATGGACGAGCCGAACGGCAGCCGTCCCAGCCGCAGCCAGCCGCGCTCCACCGCCATCGTCGCGTTGAAGGCCGCTTCCAGCGGCGCAGCGGAGAGCTGCACGTCGCCCGCGCCCGCGCGCGGCGCGGGCAGCAGTTTGCGCCGCGCGACGATCAGGGGAAACAGCAGCGTGTTCCAGTGAGTCGCGTCCGGCGCCGCGAAACCGGCGGCTCGCAATTTTTCCAAGACCTCGCCGCGTCCGTAGCGTCGACGGGAATGCACCGTCACGTCGTGGTAGGACCAGAGCCAGCGGTAGGCCGGCACGTTGATCACGAGGCGGCCGCCCGGACGCAGCACGCGAAAAAATTCCCGCAGCGCGCCCGCATCGTCGTCCACATGGTAAAGCACATCCGCCGACACCACCGCATCGAACGCGCCGTCGCTCCACGGCAGCGCCGTCACCGCCGCCTCTCGCAGATCCGTGCCCGGCGGACACCGCCGCCGCGCAAACTCGAGGGCGAGCGGCGACAGATCCGCTCCGGCCCATTGCCACGACGGACGCTCAACGGTCATCCGGCGGATCAGTCCGCCCGTGCCGCAGCCCGCATCGAGCACCTTCAGGCCGCCGGACGGATTCATCCCGTCAAGCGCGCGTCGGACATGCGCATGCAGCGCGCGGAAATACCACATCCGGTCCTCCACCGCCGCGAGCCTGAGATATTCGTCCGGATCCATCTGCGGGGGGAAAGTAACAGGTAACAGGTACCAAGTAACAAGGAGCAAGAGGAGGAGCGGCTGCGTCGTGTCCTAATTCGCCCGAAGCAGTGAATCGTTCTCTTTCTGCTTTCTCATTCTCTTTCTCCTTCGGAAGCGAACGAGAAAGATGATCAATCATCGCCCAAATTAGGACACGACCGGCGGCTGGATGATTTTGGAGTTTGGATTGTTTCGAACCCCGCTCGCCGGATCCGGATTCCCATTTCCCCGCACTGGCTTCCCCGATTCCACTTCCCTCCTCTACCGGCGCGAAGCGCGGACACTCTTGTTACCTGTTACTTGGTACTTGTTACTTTGGAGCGTCCAGCTTGTCTTCGCCAAACTCCCGATGGCCCATCCACGCACGCACTCCCCCGGCCGTTCTGCCGGCCGGCGCTGGACCAGCTTCACGGGATTGTTTTTCGACGAGTTCGCGCCTGATTCGGCATGGCTGCGGGAGCGCGGCGAAATCCGCCTGCCGCCGCTGGCGGGAATTTCCCAGCTCCGGATCCACGGTGAGTTCCGCCCTCATCCCGAAGCGCGCGGCATCGAGGCCGCCGTTCCCGCCCTGCTCTGCCGGATCCGCGGCGGATCTTCCGTGCGGCTGCAGCCGGCCGGGCCGGGGCCATGGGAGCTCACCCTTCCCCTGCCAGCCTCGGCCGCGCAGGCGGAGGTCCAGCTCGAGTTCGATTTGCAAGGGGTGGGCTGGACCAACCTCCTCGCCTGGCTCGGCCGTGTGACCGGCCTCGATAATCTGCAGCGCTTCCGGCGGCAGGCGAAGAACCGCCAGCTGCGTCTCACCCGCATCGAGACCGACGCCGGCGAGGTGATCTACGATTTCTCCCAGCGCCAGGCTCCCTACGCCGTCGCCTTCGCGCGGCGCCATCTTCACCTCGGCCTCAACATCGTCGGCTTCCTCACCGCCGATCTCGGCGTGGGCGAAAGCGCGCGCTGCATGGTGCGCGCCGCCGACGCCGCGCACCTGCCCGTCGCGCTCGTGCCGCTGAAGCTGCACTGCAAGAACCGCCTCGGCGACCAGACCTACGCCGCGCGCCTGCAGGAGGCGAATCCGCACGACGTGAATGTCATCCATCTGGATCCGCCCTCCGCGCACGATCTCGACCATCACCACGGCCGCGCCTTCCGCGCCGGCAAGCACAACATCGCCTATTGGGCGTGGGAGCTTCCGGATTTTCCCGACGCCTGGATGCCGGCCTTCGACTACTTTGACGAAGTGTGGTGCCCGAGCGATTTCACGCGCGAGGCGATCGCGATGAAATCGCCGCTGCCGGTTGTCACGATGCCCCACGCCATCTCGTTCGAACGGCCCGCCGGCGATTTCCGCGCCCGCTTCGGTTTGCCGGCGGACCAGTTCCTCTTCCTTTTTGTCTACGACCTGAACTCGTACTCGGAGCGCAAGAATCCGCGCGCGGTGATCGAGGCGTTCCGCCTGTCGGGCCTCGCCGGCGCCGGCGCCGCGCTGGTCGTGAAGGTGCAGAATGTCGCCGGCAACGAGAAGGACTTCGCCGCGCTCCAGGCGGCGGTGCGTGACCTGCCGGGCACGGTGCTGCTGACGGAGACCCTCGGCCGCGCCGAGGTCTATCAGCTCGAAAGCGCCTGCGATTGCTTCGTCTCGCTCCATCGCGCCGAAGGCTTCGGCCTCGCGGTCGCGGAATGCATGTATCTCGGCAAGCCGGTCATCTCCACCGACTGGTCCGCCACGGCGGAATATCTCAATGCCACCAACGGCTGCCCGGTGCCCTGCCGCCTGGTCACTCTCGAGCGCAATCACGGCCCCTACATGAAGGGCTCGCAGTGGGCCGATCCCGATCCGGCGCAGGCCGCGGCCTGGATGAAGCGGCTCTTCGCGGACCGCGCGCTCGCGGCCCGGCTCGGCGCCGCCGCGCGCGCCACGATCGAGGAGCGGTTCGCTCCGGCCGTGGTCGGCGCGCGCTACCGCCGCCGGCTCGAGGCGATCGCCTGGTTCTGAGCTGGCGAAGTTGAGCCCAGCCTTCCGCGCCGCCGATGTCGTTCCATTTCTGGAAAACGCGCCGCCATTGGGAGCGGTTCGCCCGCACCGATCCGCTCTGGGCCGTGCTCACCGAGCCGGGACGCGAGGGCAATCGCTGGACGCCGGAGGAATTCTTCGCCACCGGACGGCGCGTGATCAGGCGCTCGGGGCTGCGGTCGTAGAGCGGCAG
>CALFNJ010000633.1 GCA_937902865.1 uncultured Opitutaceae bacterium | reverse complement strand
GGGCGAGGCCGGCGGGCTTTTCCGGAAACCGCCGGGCGTAAGCGAGTGCGGTGCGGTAGGTGAAGAAGCGCGCCAGCCAGCGGCCGAGGCGCGGCGAACGGATCTGGTCGCGGGCGATGCGGAGACGCAGGAGATGGACCTTGCGGAGCATCACGGGCCACGCCCGCGCCGTCCATTGGTCATCGGCAACGCGGTAGAAGGCGCCGACCTCGCGGATTCGTTCGATCCGGCCGGTGCACGCCAGCCGATACCAGAAATCGTAATCGGCGAGCGGGCCGGCCCGCTCGTCGAAGCCGCCGAGGCTCAGTCCGAGCTCGCGGGGAAAAAGGACGCCGGGGAAGGGCGACATCGAACTGCTCAGGAATAAGGCCGGACGGTACGCGTTTCCCCTGGACCGACTCGTGGGAGCGGGGCGGACCGGCATGGTCGGGCCGACGCTGGTCCGGGTGCAGATCGCCGCGAGTTGGTCCCGCAAATGCGGGAGGACGAGGGCGAGGTACCATGGATAAAGGGCGTCGTCCTCGTGCAGAATCATGACCCAGCGTCCCCGGGCGCGCCGCAGGCATTCGTTCCAGTTTCTCACCGCTCCGAGTGGGACCGGATTCCGGTGATAGAAGAAACGGTTGGCATCAAAGCGCCCGACGGTCGCGGCGGTCTCCGGCAGGCCGCCGTCATCACAGACGATCACCTCATAGTCGACCGCTGCGGTCTGGCCGGCGATGCTGGCCAGCGTCTCGGCCAGGAGATGCGGACGGTTGTAGGCGGGAATGCCGAAGGTGATCAGTGGCGTTCGCCCGACGTTGGCGGCGTCGGCGGCGGGTAGGCGCGTGAGAGAGGAAAGAGTCACCTTGCTGCGGGAGGCTGCGGACCGCCCCGGAGTCAGGCAAGTGAGGATGTCTCGGAACGCCGCGTCTGATTTTGGATTTTGGAGTTCGGATTTTGGATTTCGAACAACCGGCCCAGCGCGAGAGCAGATGAAAATCTGCTTTCGCATGGAGACGCGGAGTACGCGGAGCAAAATCCGATCTCGGTGTGTTCTGTGTCTCTATGCGAAACCGGATCAATGGTCGTGTCCTAACTGACCCGAAGGAGTGAATCGTTCTCTTTCTGCTTTCTCATTCTCTTTCTCCTTCAGGAGCGATCGGGAAAGAGGAATGAGAAAGAGAACGAGAAAGATGATCAATCATCGCCCAAATTAGGACACGACCGGATCAATGGGATTGACCGGAAAATCGGTTGCAGGCACCGCGGCGGACCCTTCATGTGGGGCCATGCTTTGCCGTGCCTGCGGGCGAGAGGACACCTTCCGTTTATTCACCACCCGCGAGATGCTCTTCGGCTGGCGCCATCCGGCGGAATACGGCGAATGCCCGCATTGCCATAGCCTGCAGATCGTGGCGATCCCGACCAATCTCGGGGACTATTATCCGTCGGACTACTATTCGCTGCAGCCGCCGCCCCCTCGGCGGAAAACCCCCGGGCCGCTGCGGAAGGCATGGGCGCGCTGGCTGGTGGAGGGACCGGGCGGCGGCGCGATGTCCCGCCGCCTGCTGCGGAAATATCCGTTTTTCCACTGGTGCCGGGTGGCGGGCTGCGGACTGGACTCCAAGATTCTCGATGTGGGCTGCGGCAGCGGCGGCCTGCTGCGTCGGCTGCAGCGCTACGGTTTCAGCGATCTGACCGGAGTCGATCCGTACACCTCGCTCGAGGCGGACGAACCCGGCTTTCGGGTGAAGCGCGCGGAACTCACCGAACTCGGCGGCGGCTACGATCTGATCATGATGCACCACGTGCTGGAGCACCTGGTCGATCCCAAGCGCTCGCTCGAGGAACTGCGCGCGCGGCTCAATCCCGGCGGCCGGCTGCTGGTGCGGATTCCCGTGGCGGGCAGCGAGACCTGCCGGCTGTACGGTCCGGACTGGTTCAACCTTGATCCGCCGCGCCACCTGCTGGTGCCGAGCTGCGACGGGATGGAAAAACTGGCGCAGCGGAGCGGCTTTCGCGTCGCGCGCACGGAATTCGACGGCATCGAGACCGGCTTTCTCTACAGCGAGAACTACAAACGCGACATTCCGTACACCGGCCGGCCGCCGGACGATCCGGCGAAGAAGAAGCACTACCGCCGGCTCGCGGAAGCGGCCAACCGGCGCGGGGAAGGTGACCAGGGAGTGTTCTGGCTCGCGGCCGCGACGGCCGCTCGCTGATTTTGGATTTTCGATTCTCGATTTTCGATTTCGAGCCGGGCGATCCGAGTGACCTCGAGCTGAAACGAAGTCGCGAAGGTCGCGAAATCTCTGGGGTCGGTATGCTGTGCGTGGCTGTACTCGACCAGGGACTTTCCGCGCACCGGCATGGATCGCGGCTACGCTCTTCGCTCTGAAATCGAAAATCGAGAATCCAAAATCGAAAATCAGCGCAGCTTTCGGCTGAGCGCGGCGAACACCGCGTCCACGGTGATATTCCGGACGCAGTGGTTGTGATAGGAGTCGCCAGGGATGCACTGGCCGGGACTGACGCAGGCGACGCAGGGCAGCGGGGGTTGCAGCACGATGTGATCGGGGCCGGAGGGGGCGAAGAGCACCGGGTTCTG
>CALFNJ010000632.1 GCA_937902865.1 uncultured Opitutaceae bacterium | reverse complement strand
GTGCCTCTGTGGTGAAAGGATCGGATGCACGATGGGATTTGGTGCGGCGCGTGGTTCGATGGGGGTTTCCGCGGCCTCAGGTTCAATCCGCGAGCAACATCTTGCGGCGGAATCCGGTGGGGGTCTGGCCGGCGACGCGGCGGAAGGCGTTCACGAAGTGGAAGCGGTTGGAGAAGCCGCTTTCGAGCGCGATGGTCTCGATTTTCTGGCGGGGATCGCGGAGGAGAGTCTGGGCGTACTCCACGCGGAGCCGATTGAGTTCCTGGAGCATCGTGCGCCCGACGTGGGCAAGAAAGTGATCGTGGACCTGGCGGAGCGGCAGGCCCAGCTCGGCGACGAATTGCTGGATGCCGCGGCGCTCCCGGAAGCGCTGGCGCAGGGTGGACAGCATCCGGGCGGCGCCGAGGTCGGGCACGGCGAGGATATCCGTCGATCGGCGCACGATGACGCCGCGCGGAGGAACGATCGTCGGTCCGGACGGAGGCTTCCGGCCGTTCATGAGCTGGTCGAGCAGGGCGGCCGCCTCATAACCCTGGCGCTCGTAGTTACAGTCGATGCTGCTGAGCGGCACGGCGGCGAGATCGCAGACGATCGCGGTGTCGTCGACGCCCATCACGGCGAACTCCTCGGGCACGCGGAAGCCCGCATCGCGGCACGCGCGGATCACGTCGAGGGCGTTGGGATCATTGACCGCGAACAGCGCCATCGGCCGCGGCAGGCGCGCGAGCTGGCGGCGCAGCTGGGCGAAGGTGAGGGCGTGGAACGTCGCGCCGGCCCGTTCCGCGGCGCGCCGGAAGCCGTGGCGTCGGGCGGCCTCGAGCGGGTTGTCATCAAAGGAGACATAGGCGAGCTGGCGGAAGTTCAGCGCGAGAAAGTGCTCCGCCGCGAGACGGCCGATCGCCTCGTGATCGGGCACGACTTTCGGCGCGTCGAGGAAACGGCCGAAGGCCTGCGTCTCGACCACGGGTACGCGCGCGGTCCGGGCGAAGGCGAGCAGCTGGCGTCGGCTCGCCTGCAGCCGCCGCGAGATGCCGGCGAAGGCGATGAGGCCGTCCCCGCGCCACTCGCCGGGCGCGGGCAATTCGTGCGTCCAGTGCATGCGGCACTGGAGCTCCCAGTTGTGCTCGGCGGCAAAGGCAGCGACGCCTCGCAGCACGCGGTCCTCCCACCAGGTCTGGGCCAGCAGCACACAGCGTCGGGGCGTCCGATGGCCCCGCTCCGGGGTCCCCCGACGGCGCGAAGGAGACGAAGATGGCTTGGAGGTTGTCCGGCTGCGGCCTCGGCGTGGCTGCCCGTGACCGGATGATTTCCTTTTCATCTCGGCGAGCCTGCCAAAAAACGCACGGAAATTGCCAGAAAAGACACGTTTGTTGCCTCGTCTCCGGATGGAATCATTTGCCTAGTTCCCGGCACCCAACCCCCGCACCCCGATGATTTGCCCGCGTTCGACGGTCCTCGTTTTCCTTTTGGCCATGGCCATTTTCCCTGCGCTCGGCGCGAGCGCGGCCGAGCCGGCGGCCGCGAAACCGGAGACGTTCAACTCGAACTAGACGGCGAAAGCCCCGGCCACCGCGGCTCGGCCGCAGCCGGACCGGGCGGCGGCGCCGTTCACGAGCCCGGCGGCGGTGTACTCCGGCTGGAGCGGCGCGGGCGAGGCGGTGCAGGGCGACGGTCTTGGCGGCTGGCGCACCGGCCGGGAGGGCGTGCGTTACAAGGGGCCGCAGCCGAAGACGGGCTGGCAGCTCGACTGGGATGAGAAGGGCACGTCGTCGGACAAGGTGATCGAGCTCGGCCTGATGCCGCCGCTGCGTCCGCTGCTCGAGCTGCACCTGCGCGACACGATCATTCGCAAGGGCGGCGACGGTTACTTCTATATGACCGGCTCGACCGGCGACAACATCTGGGACCGCAACAACGGGATCGAGCTCTGGCGTTCCCGCGACCTCGCGCACTGGGAATATCGCGGCGTGATCTGGGACGTCGATCGCGACGGCACGTGGCAGAAGCAATGCCGGTACGTGTGGGCGCCCGAGATTCATTACATCAAGGGCAATTACTATCTGAGCTACTGCATGTCGGGCGGGCCCAATGGCGGCACCGGTTTGCTGAAGAGCGCGACCGGTCGCGCGGAAGGTCCCTACGTCGACCTCTCGCCGAATGGAAAGCTGACGGGCGGCATCGATGCCACGCTGTTCGAGGATACGGACGGCGCGGTGTATTTCACCTGGGGCCGTGGCTCGACGATCTATCGCATGAAGGACGACATGAGCGGCTTCGCCGACACGGGCCACGATGTGGCGATCGATCCGGCCAGCCTCGCGAAGGCGAAGGAGCAGGGCAACGGCCAGAGCGCGGCGCTCGAAGGCGCGTCGCTCTTCAAGCGCAACGGCAAGTACTACCTCGGCGGCGCGATCTTCATCGGCGGCATCGACCGCGCCACCGGCCGCAATGGCCGGTACAGCTCGGCGGTCATGGTGTCGGACAGTCTCTACGGACCGTATCACCAGTGGCAGGAAGCCGTGCCGTGCGGCGGCGGGGGAAATTATTTCCAGGCGGACGACGGCCACTGGTACTGCACGTATTTCGGCAACGACGAAGCCTCGCCCTTCCGCGAAAAGCCCGCGCTGGTGCGGATCGATTTCGCGGCGGACGGCTCGATCGTCGTGGCGGACGAACAGCCGGCCTTTTTGCTGCGCGCAGGGGCGCCGACGCGCTGGCGGCGCGCTGCGGCGCCGCGGTGATTTTCGATTTTGGATTCTCGATTTTCGATTTTGGTCGGATCCATGCGCTGTCGGTTTTTCAAATATTGAGCCCTTATGAATACTCCTCGTTCCCGTCGCGATTTCCTGAAGAGCTCGGTGCTGGCTGCGGGCGGTGCGCTCGCGTTTCCCTCGCTGCTGCGCGCCGCGGATGATCCGAATGCGGTGGCGGCGGGCGCTGCGCCCACCGACTCAACGGCGGCGGCGGTGCCGGCGGTGAAGCTGCCGCCGGCGCCGGTGCCGATCGCGGCTCCGGCAGGTTTCGGCGTGGCGGCGGGGCCGTTTCAACCCACGTGGGAATCGCTCGCGGCGGGGTTCACGGTGCCGGAGTGGTTTCGCGACGCGAAGCTCGGTATCTGGGCGCACTGGGGGCCGCAATGCCAGCCGGAGATGGGCGACTGGTACGCGCAGCACATCTACCAGCCGAAGCACGCGGCGTACAAATTTCACGTGGAGAAGTACGGGCACCCTTCGAAATTCGGCTTCAAGGACGTGATCCATGAGTGGAAGGCCGAGCGCTGGGATCCCGAACATCTCGTCGGACTCTACAAGCGGGCCGGCGCGAAGTACTTCGCGGCGATGGCGAATCACCACGACAACATGGATCTGTGGGATTCGAAATATCAGCCGTGGAATTCCGTCCGCGTCGGTCCGAAGAAGGATCTCATCGCCGGCTGGGCCAAGGCCACGCGCGCTGCCGGTCTCCGCTTCGCGCTCACCTGTCACGGCGACCGCGCCTGGAGCTGGTACCAGGACGCGCAGCATGCCGACCCGGACGGACCGTTCGCGGGCGTGCCGTACGACGGCCTGCTCAGCCGGGATGGGGGCAAGGGGCAATGGTGGGACGGACTCGATCCGCAGGATCTCTATGCGCAGTATCACGAAGCGGGTCATTATGACTGGCGGCAGACCGGCACGCCGCCGATCGATCCGGCCTTCGCGGAGAAATTTTTCCGCCGCACCGTCGATCTCATCGATCAGCACGAACCGGACCTGCTCTATTTCGACGACACGGTGCTCCCGATTTATCCGTCCACCGACGTGGGCCTGCGGCTCGCGGCGTATTTTTACAACCGGAATCTCGCGCGCAAAGGAAAGCTCGAGGCGGTGATCGCGACGAAGGGCCTCAATGCCGAACAGCGCCGTGCGCTCCTCCTTGACGTCGAGCGCGGCGTGACCAACGGCGGCGAGGCGCTGCCGTGGCAGACCGACACCTGCATCGGCTCGTGGCATTACCAGCGGAGCCTCTTCGAGCAGCACAAGTACAAGACCGCCGCGCAGGTCGCGCAGATGCTCGTCGATATCGTCAGCAAGAACGGCAACCTCCAGCTCAGCATCCCGCTGCCCGGTCACGGCGAGCCCGACGCGGACGAGCTGAAGTTTCTCGCGGAGTTCACGGCCTGGATGGACCGCAACGCCGAAGGCATCCACGGCACGCGTCCGTGGAAAGTTTACGGCGAAGGCCCGTCGGTCACGACGCCCGCGGAAAAAGGCCGCTTCGGCGGCGCGCAGGACGTGCGCACGTACACGGCGCAGGATTTCCGTTTCGTGCAAAAAGGCGGCGCGCTCTACGCCTTCGCCATGGGCTGGCCCGACAGCGGCCGCCTCGTCATCACTTCGCTCGCGGAAAACTCTCCGCACGCGCCCGGCGCGATCGGGCGGGTCGAACTGCTGGGGGTGGGTGATCCGCTCAAAACCAGCCGCGATACGGCTGGCCTGACGGTGATGTTGCCCGAGCAGAAAGTTGGCAACTACGCCTACGGCCTGAAGATCAGCGGCCGTGGCCTGACGGCGACAAGTTAGGAGTCAGGAAGCCGGATCCAAACCGTCTCGCACAGAGGCGCGGAGGCGCAGAGATCGGATCGGAAGAGGAAGGATCTCTGCGTCTCGGACTAGATTCAGAAGCCAGGAAGCCATGAACCAATCCCGGAGGCTTCTCCGCTTCATGGCTTCCTGGCTTCTGAATTTCTCAGGGTAGTGGAGGGCGTGACGCCTCTTAGTGTATTTCCGACACTTTTCTGTTGACTCTTAGTGTCTAAAACACACTTTCTCGTCTCATTCACATGAGCGTCACCTACAAATATCCGCATCCCGCTGTGACCGTGGACGCCGTCGTCTTCGGATTCGATGACGCCGACCTGAAGCTTCTCCTCGTGCAGCGGCTCGCGCAGCCCTTCAAGGGGCAGTGGGCCTTGCCTGGCGGGTTCGTGCAGATGCACGAAAGCCTGGACCAGGGGGTTCGCCGCGAGCTGGCGGAGGAGACTGGCATCGACCGCCTCTATCTCGAGCAGCTGTACACCTTCGGCGAACCGGAGCGTGATCCGCGGGAACGGGTCATCAGCGTCGCCTACTACGCCTTGGTAAAGCTGAATGCCTATCACGTGGTGGCGGCCAGCGACGCGAGCGAGGTGGCCTGGTTCGCCGTGGCGGATTTGCCAAAGCTGGCGTTCGACCATGAGAAAATCGTCGAGACCGCGCTGCGCCGAGTGAAGGCGAAGATCCGTTACGAGCCGATCGGCTTCGAGCTGCTGCCGGAGAAATTCACGCTGAGCGACCTGCAGCGCCTCTACGAAACGCTGCTCGAGGAGCCGCTCGATAAGCGGAATTTCCGGAAGAAGATCCTCGCGACGGACCTCCTCGTTCCCCTCGACGAATACCAGCAGGATGTCGCGCACCGCGCGGCCCAGTTCTACCGCTTCAACCGTGCCCGCTATGAGCAGCTGCGGGAGCGGGGCTTCAATTTCGAACTCTAGCCCGTCCACGTCCCTTCAACCTCAACCGCTTCCCGCTATGCTTGGATTACGCTTCATCAAGGTCGATCCCACCACCTATCTCCTGCAGTACCGCAAGGGCCGCCTCGTCCGCGAGGGCAACGGCCTGGCGTTCTTCTATTACGCTCCGACCACCTCGCTCGTTGCGGTCCCCACGGGGAGCGACGAGGTGCCGTTCATTTTCGAGGAGACCACGGCGGACTTCCAGACGGTGACCATCCAGGGTCAGGTGACTTTCCAGGTGGCCGATCCGAAGAAACTGGCCGGCCTGATGAACTTCACGCTGGTTCGCGCCGGCGCGGGCTACGCGTCGGACGACCCGCAGAAACTGCCCCAGCGCCTGATCAATCTCGTGAACGTGCTGGCCCGCGCGCAGGTCCAGCGCCGTCCGCTCCGGCAGGCCGTGCGGGAGTCGGACGCGCTGGTGGAGACCCTCCGCCCGCAGCTGCAGGATTCGCCCGAGGTGGCCGCGCTCGGCCTGAAGATCCTCGGCTTCTCGATCCTCGCGATCAAACCCACGCCGGAAACCGCGCGCGCGCTCGAAGCCGAGACTCGCGAGCAGCTGCTGAAGGAAGCGGATGAGGCCATCTTCCGCCGCCGGAATGCGGCGGTGGAGAACGAACGCGCGATCAAGGAAAACGAGCTCAACACGGAGAACGCGGTGGAGCTGAAGAAACGCCAGATTCGCGAGACGAAGATGGATGCCGACCGCGCCGTGCAGGAGAAACAGCGGCTGTTGCACGAAGCCGAGATGGCCGCGGACGTGGCGCTCGAGCAGAAAAAGAAGGAGCTGGTCGAGCTGACCGCGCTCAACGCCCGCGCCGAGGCCGATGCGCGCGCCTACGGCATCGAGGCGACGATGAAGGCGCTCGGTTCGGGCGACGCCCGGACGCTCACCGCCCTGGCCAACGCCGGCATGAAGCCGGAACAGCTGATCGCCGTCGCCTTCCAGGAGATCGCGGGCCGGGCGGATAATCTCGGGCAGCTCAAGAT
>CALFNJ010000631.1 GCA_937902865.1 uncultured Opitutaceae bacterium | reverse complement strand
ACGTTCGTTCCGCTGCTGGAAAAGATCGCGGACGCGATGGCGTACGCCGTCAAGAAGCTGTAATCGCCGCCCGCTCGACAGCCGGACTCTTTCATCCGGCATCATCGGAATCCAACGGCCGCCACCAGGCGGCCGTTTCGTTTTGGTAACATGGAAACACGGAGGTCGCGGAGGGGAAGAGAGGTCACGGAGAAATCCGCGCATTCGACCTCCTCCGTGACCTCTCCTCCTCCGGGGCCTCCCTCCCCTCCGCGCCCCCTGTGTTAAATATGCCGGAGTCGAGCCGCGAGAGCTCGTCCTGCACACAGATGAAACATCAACGCACTTTCGCACGTTATCGTAGGGCGGGTCTCAGACCCGCCCTACTTAAAAACTCGATGGGTTTTTTACGAGCGGAAAGCAGGAACGCTCGAGAGCAGCAGCCGTGAGATAGCGGTTCGTTTTGGGAACACGGAGTACTCGGAGGAAAAGCGAGGGCACGGAGAAATACGCGATTTCTCTTCTCCTCCGGGCCCTCCCTTCCCCACCACGACCTCCGTGTTAAAAATTTCGACTCGAGTCAGAAGAACTCGATCCCGAGATCCATGATTCAGGGCCGTCGATCTCCGGATGACGGTTCTGCCTCCGCCGCGCCGACCCCCACCGCCCGGAGGTCGGTGGCCACCGTGTGATCGGTTGCGTTGGAAAAACGCCCTTAGCCGGCCAGCGTCTCGGCGGTTTCGCGCCACGTCGGCAACGCGCGCGTGGTCGCCTCATTCTGCAGGCGGGCGGCCAGCGCCTCGTCCGTCAGCACGTCCCGCAACGTCTCGGTCCAGGCCGCGAGGTCGTTCGGCGCCACGGTCAGACAACCGCCGCCGTCCGCGTTTTCCCGCAGCACAGGCAGGTCGCTGCACACGCAGGGCACACCCATCCAGAGCGATTCCAGCAGCGGCAGGCCGCAGCCTTCGGCCAGCGTCGGAAACACCGAGGCACGCGCATTGGCATAAAGCGCCGCCATCGCGGCGTCATCCGGCGCGTCGTGGTAGTGCAGTCCGGGATAGCGGCGCTTGAGTTCCTTGAGCCGCGCCAGGATCGGCGGGCCGAAGTGCGGATTCACCCGTCCCGCGAAATGCAGCTCGAAATCCATCCCCGCGTCCCACAGCGCCATGCCGGCCTGGAGGAGAAACGCCTGGTTCTTCCGCGGCTCGAGAATTCCCACGCAGAGCAGGCGGGCCGCATCGGTCGGGACGACGCGTGCCGTGACCCGCGCCATCCCGTTGAAATCAGCTCCCAGCGAAAGCACCTCGACCGGCGGGAGCTTGGCCACGCCCTGCCAGCGCCAGAATTCGAGGAGGTCGCGTCGGCTCGCCTCGGAGACGGCCCACACGCGATCGAAGCCCGCCAGCAGCTTCATGTAGCCAGGATGGCGCGCGACGCTCTGCGGCCACGTGATGTGCGGATGACGGAGGGGAATCGCGTCGTGAAAAATCGCGGCGAGGTGACACGGACGCGTCCGGATGAACTCGCTGAACCCGGGGCGCTCCTCCTCCGAAAACAATTCGGCGGTCAGGAACCAGTCGTCCCGCGCGACGGTACGATTCCAATCCTGCCAGCGCACCTCCGTGGCCGCCGTGCCGAGTTCCTGCTCCAGCCGCACGCTGACGCGCATCAGGCCGGAGCGATGGCCCGATTTTCCCGCTTTCGTGACATCGAAGAAAATCATGACGAGAGCGCCGTCGGCGCCTTCGTTTCCTTTTCCTGTCGGGCGGTTGCGCGAAACAGAGCCAGCAGGCGGCCGGCGTTGTCGTGCGCGTTGAAATTCTCCTCCACCCAGCGCCGCGCCGCACGGCGCAACCGCTCCGCCAGGGCGTCGTCGCTCGAGAGGGAGCGCAGCGCCTCGACCCAGGCCGCGGAATTATCCACCTGCGCCACCAGGCCCGTGACGCCATCGGTGATCGCCTCGGTCGTGGCCGCCGCCGGCGAAGTGACCACGAGTGTGCCGACGCACATCGCCTCAGGAATCACGTTGGGCAGGCCGTCGCGATCGCCGCTCGGCGCCACGATGCCGGTGTGCAGGAGCACGTCGGCCCAGGCGAGCTGGTTCCAGACTTCGTAATTCGGCAGCGGTCCGACGAACGTCACGCTGGCGGCGATGCCGAGCTGGCCGGCGAGACGCTCGAGTTCGGCCCGGAGCGGGCCCTCGCCCACGATCCGCGCCTCAAAGGCGATCCCGGCCGCGCGCAGCGCCGCGTGGATCCGGAGCTGGTGGCGCAGGCCTTTCTTTTCCACCAGGCGCGCCACCGCGAGCAGCCGCAGCGGATCGCGCGAGGCTCGCAGGCGCTTTGGCGGCGGGAGTCGGTCGAGCCCGCGCCGGATGCAATGAATGCGCGCGGCGGGCACGCCGCGCTCGATCAACGCCTGCCGCGCCATGTCGGTCGAGGTGTGCACGAACGCCGCGGGCTCGAGTTTCTCCCGCAACCACCAGTCTCCGCCATGTTCGTAGATGTCGTACGCATGCGCCGCCGCGGTGTAGCGATGGCCGTCGAACCGCCACAGCATCCACGCCGCCGTCGCGGGCGCCCCACCCCACGCCGCGTGCAGCAGCGTCGGCGGCTCCCGGCGGAAATGTCCGGCGTAAAGGCAGGCGAAGCCGGCCCCGAGCATGTTTTCCCAGAAATTGAGCCACGAGGGCGGCCGCCGCGTCACGAGCCCGCGCAGCACCTGCTTCAGCACGTCCGGCCGCCGCCACGATTCATACGGGATCATCCAGACCAGCGTGAGCAGCTTCCATTTCGGAAAGCGCACCACCGGAATGCCCCGGAAGGTCCCGCCTCCGCCCCAGAGCGAGTAGAGCCGCGGCACGATCCCGTGAGCCTGCATCGCGACGATCTCGCGCTGGAGAAAGGTCTCCGTGCTCTTGGGAAACGTCGTGAAGAGGTAGGCGATGACCGGCGGTTGATCGGACAAGATGCGCCAAACTAGAAGGCTCGCGGCCTTCCGGCCAAGCGGATTGCGCAAGGGATCGACCGGACCTCGAAATTTCACCACAGAGACACAGAGGCACGGAGAGAGAAATTCGAATTCGGCCAAGGATCGATCTCCGTGCCTCTGTGTCTCTGCGGTGAAATTCCGGAAATACGGACGCCAAAAATAAGGTCGAGAACGCCGCGCCACCGCATTGAATCGCGGCACTCCGATGTCTCCGCGGAATCTTCTGCCGCTCCTCGGTCTCCTGCTCACCGCCGGTTGCGCGCCGGTCGAGCGCAGCTTGCTTTTCTTTCCGACCCACCAGCCGCCCACGGGACCGCTGACGCCGTGGTTTCAGGGCGACGAGCTCCTCGGCTATCTCCGTCCGGTCGCCGCTCCGCGCAACGTCTGGCTGATGCTGCACGGCAATGGCGGCCAGGCCTCCGACCGCAGCTATGCCCTGCCGTGCTTTTCCAGCGCCGACGCCGTCTATGTGATGGAATATCCCGGCTACGGCGGCCGGGCCGGCACGCCTTCGCGGGCCGCCTTCGACGCCGCCGCGCAGGAGGCCTATCGCCTGCTCCGCGAGCTCTACCCCAGCGTGCCGGTGTGCGTCGCGGGAGAATCGATCGGCAGCGGACCGGCCTGCGTGCTCGCCGCACTCGACCGTCCGCCCGACAAGGTCGTGCTGATGGTGCCTTTCGATCAGCTTTCCCTCGTGGCGCGGGATCATTTCCCGTCGTTCGCCGTCCGGCTGCTGTTGTCCGACAACTGGGACAATCGCTCGACCCTCGCCCGCTACCGCGGACCGATCGAGATCTTCGGGGCGAAGAACGACACCGTCATTCCCGTGACGCACGCCCAGGCGCTCGCCGCCGCGGTGCCGTCGGCCAAATTCACGCTGATTCCCGGCGGCCACAACGATTGGTCCCAATCGGGCCAGGTGAGCATCCACAACCCCTGAACCTTCCGCCTCCGATGCATCTCCGCCTGCACCTTCGTCTCGGCTTTCTCGCACTCGTCCTCCTTGCTGGAGCGGGCTGCACCACCGGTCTGAGGGACAATCCGGCCGCAGTGGAACGGATCAATGCGATCATGCGCACACCAGCCCGGCTCGAAACGGAAACCCCGGCGCAACGCGCACGGCGCGAACTGCGGGAAAAAGCCTTCGGCCAGCCGATCGGACTCCTTTCGGAAAAGGACGCCTATGACCCTCCGCATCTCACCCGCTACGTGCCGGCCCCCGCTTCCGCAGCCACGGGCGAGGCCGAGGTCGCCGTGATGATCGATACCAAGGGGCGGGTCACCGACGTGCGCCTTGTCTCCGCGTCCTCGCCCGCTCTGGCCGAGCCCGCGCTCGCGGCGGTTCGCCGCTGGCATTTCACTCCGGGGAAGCGGGAGGGCCAGCTGATCGCGATGAGTTTCATCTTTCCCGTCGAGTTTCGCGGGCCGTAAGCGTGGCAGACGCCGGATAAGCAGGCGCGAGCCTCGGACGTTCAATTCAGAAGCCAGAAAGCCAGGAATCGATCCGGGATTCGGGTCGTGCCGAGCGAATCGTACTCCTTCTTCCTTCGCATTCTCTTTCTGCTGCGGGAGTAAACGAGAAAGATGATCAATCATCGGCCGATCAGGGTACGTTCGAGATTCGATTCCTGGCTTCCTGGCTTCTGAATTAATCAGATCGGGATTCCCTCATTCACTTCCGCGGCTGCGCCTCCCGAGGCCGGAGTTGTCCATTTTTCTCTCGCGCCACCCGGCTGCGGCGTGAACGCTGCCCCGCTCGCCTCCGCGAATGAATTTTTATCAACGCAGTGACGTCACACCCGAAGATCATCGTCTCCTCGCCCACTATGACCGGGAAGTCCTGCAACTGCTAGGGGATCCGCGGTATCCCTACCCGGTCCGGATGCGTGACTGGGAACTCTGCCGCGTGCTGCAGGCCATGGCCGGCACTCCGGACAACGCCCGCATCCTCGATACCGGCTCGTTCAACACCTATCTCGGGCTCTATCTTTCGCGCATCCATTCGCGGGTCACGGTTTCCGACCTGCTGGGAGCCCGGGCGCTCAAGAGCGCGCTGCGCCTCATCGGCCTCGCTCCGGCCAAGCCGACCGAGGCGCCCTACGGCCTCTGGCGTCGCGCCATGCGCAAGCGGGGCATCGAAGCGCGCAGCATCGACCTGACGAGCATCGCGATGCCAGATGCCTCGTTCGACCGCATCATCTCGATTTCCGTGGTGGAGCACATTCCTGAGATCGAGAAGGCGCTCGCCGAGATGTACCGCGTGCTGGCCCCGGGTGGAAAGATGCTCGTCACAACCGACTGCTCGCCCGAGCCGCGGCCCTTCGCCGACGGCGTGCGCTATTTCAGCGAAGCCGAGCTGAATCGCCTCTTTTCCGGCTATCCGGTGACGTCGCCGCGCAACCGGCCGAATTTCGCCAGGGAAAACTGGTGTTATGGCGGCAAGCTCACCGTGGTGACGAGCTTCGTCGAAATCACGAAGCCGAGCCGCTGATCGGTTAATCTGGAACTCAGGAAATCAGGAAACGGAAAAGGCCAGGGAGAGTCGCGAACACCTCGCGAGATCTTTCATCCAGGTAGGGGCGGGCGGCGCGCCCGTCCAACTTGGCTCAGCTAGCCTCAGCCACGAACCGAACGCGCGGGACGCGCATCCCTACCTTGGCAGCACCGCGACACCAATCGCCGGCCCGTCTCCGTTTCCTGATTTCCTGAGTTCCAGATAAAGATTTCCCCGCCCTCATTCAGGCGGGAAAGGCCGGCGTTCCAGGTTCGCTCCCGCGACTTCGTTGGCCAGGCCGACGACTTCCTCGATGAGGATCGTCGGATCCTCTTCGTAGCGCAGCTTGAGGAAATTTTCGCGCACCCGTTGGTAGGCCTGCGGGTCCGCCATCCAGGTGTCGATGATGTGGGCGAAGTCGGCGCCGTCCTCGATCTTCTCGGACGCCGCACCGTTGCGGAAGAATTTCCAGGTCAACTCCTCCTGCGGCATGATGCCGCCGAAGGCATTGAAGATGATCGGGCACTTGAAATGCAGGGCCTTGGCGCAGGTCGTCGTGCCGCCGCGGGTCACGATCGTGTCGCTCGCCTGGATGAGCAGATGAACGATCTCCGAATAGCCCTCGACGTAGCAATTGAGCTCCGGATGATTCGCGCGCCAGTGGACCAGATCGTTGTAGGCCTGCTTGTTCCGGCCGCAGATCACGATCACCTGGACGCGGTCGGCGTGCTTGAGGAGGACCGGCAGGAGGTCGAAGTGGTTGTTGGCGCCGTTGCCGCCGGTCGCGAGGAAGACGGTGAACCGGTCCGTGCGCAGCCCGAGGCGCTTGTTCAGAAACGCGGGCCGATCCGCCGCAGTGAGCACCTCGAGATGCGCCTGCGGCAGCATGAGGTAGCCGCGCACCTTGGCCTTTTCCGGGGGAATCCCCTTCTTCACCGCGTAGTCGCGCGCGGTCGGTGTCCGCGAGAAATACAGGTCGACCGTCGGCTCAATCCAGTTGCGGGAATAGCCCCACCCGCCGGAGAATTCGCCGCAGTAGGTCGCACAGCGGACGTTGTCGGCGCCG
>CALFNJ010000630.1 GCA_937902865.1 uncultured Opitutaceae bacterium | reverse complement strand
TTGCGCTCTGGGGCCGTGATACCCTGCTGGAGAAAAATCTCGCCTGGTACGTGCAGTCGCTGCCGATCGCACGCGCGATCGCCAAGGAGCGCGGGCTGAACGGCGCGCGCTGGCCGAAGATGATCGGGCCGGACGGACGGGAGAGTCCCGGCGGCAATCCGCTGATCGTCTGGAACCAGCCGCACGTGATCCACCTGGCGGAGCTGCTTTACCGCAACGAACCCACCCCGGCCACTCTCGCCCGCTACCGGACGCTGGTCCAGGACACCGCCGACTGCATGGCCTCGATGCTGCATTGGGACGAGGCCCGCGGTTGTTACCTGCTCGGGCCGCCGCTGTGGATCGCGCAGGAAATCTACGACCAGGCCACGAGCATGAACCCCACGTTCGAGCTCAGCTATTGGGCGCGGGCCCTGACGATGGCCCAAACCTGGCGTGAACGCCTCGGCCTGCCGCGAGATCCGGAATGGGACCGCATGCGGACGCATCTCGCTCCATTGCCGCAGAAGGACGGCAAGTACGTCGCCCTCGAATCCACACCCGACACCTGGGACAACAAGGACAGCCGCCACGACCATCCGTCCTTTCTCATGGCGTTCGGGATGCTGCCGGGCGACGGCGTGGATCGCGCCGTCATGCAGCGCACGCTCGAAGCGACGCTCGCTACCTGGGATTGGGAGACGAAGATCTGGGGCTGGGATTATCCGATGATCGCCATGACCGCCGCGCGTCTCGGCCGACCCGATCTCGCGGTGGACATCCTGCTCAAGAACGGCCCGAACAACGGCTACGCCCCGAACGGACACTGTCCGCAGCGCGGCGACCTGCCGGTCTATCTGCCGGCCAACGGCGCCCTGCTCTCCGCTGTGGCGATGATGGCGGCCGGCTGGGACGGCTCACCCGACGGCCAACCGGCCCCCGGATTCCCACAGGACGGCAGTTGGAAAGTGCGCTCCGAAGGCCTGCACCGCCTGCCGTAGGAGTAATCCGATCCGGATTTTTATCTGGAACTCAGGAAATCAGGAACGGAGAGATCGAGGGAGGGGCGTTCTCTGTGGACGCCCGGGTTCCCGCTAGACGGCGCGAACGGGCGTCCCAAGGGACGCCCCTGCATCGGAGCCGGAAAATCAGTTTTCTGCGCTTCCGCGCCTCTGCGCGGAACGGATCGAGATCGTTTCCTGATTTCCTGAGTTCCAGATAATAAAACCTGCCTGCCTGCCGATCCGCCGGTCAGCCGAGGTGAAAGACTTCCTTGAGATCCTTCCCCACCGGGCTGTGGTCGGGGTTGCTGGGCATGATGTCGCCCATGTGCTTCCACCAGCGCTGGCACACCTCGGTCTTGGCGATGGCGGCCCAGCGGGCCTCGTCCTCGATTTCGACGTAGGCGAAGAGCTGGCGGGTTTCCGGATGGAGGAAAATGGAGTAGTTGTGCGCCCCGTGCGATTTGAGCACGGCGGCCAGCTCGGTCCAGATGGGCTGATGGCGGCGGGCATACTCGGCCTCCTGGCCGGGATGCACGCTCATGACGAAGGCTTTTCGGATCATAGGAGGAAGGTAGGCAGGGAGAAAAAGATAACGAAGGCGGCGGATCTTATCGCCGTGACCATCTCATCCCGCAAGGGAAAGCCACGTCCCCTCTTTCGGAATTTCACCGCAGAGGCACGGAGGCACCGAGAAGGTGGCCGCGAACAAACTCAGTGTCTCCGTGCCTCTGTGGTGAAATTCCGAAGGTTCGATTCACCTTCGAACTTCGAGCTACGACCGCGCGGGAAAGCCGATTTCGCGCAGCAGGCGGCCCTGCTTTTCCGCGGCGCGCATGGCGGCCTCGAGTCCGTGCACCGCGGGAATCGGCGAACTGCCGCCAGCGGGCGTGAACCACTCGATGCGCTCGGGCGGGATCGTCTGCACCGTGGTCCCGGCATGCACCGCCTCGACCAGCGAGGTGTGCGACTCGGCCATGGCGGTGGTGCAGATCGCTGCATTGGGATCGCGCAGGTGCCAGAGCACCTGGGAAAGCATGACCCGGCGGGTGTCGATCGCCTCGGGCAGCGGATGCGACTCCTCCGGTCCGGAAACCGGGGTGATCGTGCAGCTGTTCTCGTAGCGCCAGACCGCGCGGCCGGAGGAACCCTGGATCTGAATCTCGGGATTTTCCGTCTCCCGGCAGGCGTGAGTGAAGCCGAGCCAGATCGCGACGTCATCGCCGGCCTTGGCGCGGATCACGGCGGTATCGAAGCTCTCGATCGCATGGGCGCGGAACAGCTCCGCCTCCACTTCGCACGTCGGCGCGACGTCCTCCCGTCCGCGGCCCGCAAAATAAAGCGCGAGATTGGCGAAATGGGCGAAGGCGTTGCTGACCGGCGAGTCGAACACGGCAACGCCGCCGACCTGCAGGCGTCCGGTCCAGTTGTTGCGCGCGTAATAGGCGGCGGGACGAGGCCAGAGACCCAGCACCCGGATCGACTGGACCTTCCCGATGGCGCCGGTGAGCAGCTGGCGCTTCAGCCAGCGGGTGCCGGGCGTGTACAGATCCTGAAAACCGACCGCCGCGAAACGACCCGAGGCATGCTCGGCTTCGCGGATGGCGCGGACATCCGCCAGCGAACCCGCGAGGGGCTTTTCGACGAGCACGTTCATGCCGGCCCGCAGCGCCGCGACGCTCATGCGCGCGTGCCACTGGATGCCGGTCGGAATCAGGCAGAGATCGATCTGTCCGGTGTGCTGGCGGAGCATCTCCTCATAGTCGGCGTGAATCGCGCAGCCGGCGGCGCGCAGCTCGGCGACATTCGCGGCCTCCTCCTGCTGGTTGATGATGACGGCGGCGACGAGGCGGATCACCCCGCGTTCACGCAGCTCGCGCACGAGCTGCAGGTAAATGCGGCCGTAGCCGGAGATGCCAATGAGAGCGATCCGCACCGGGCGGCCGCCGGGCGGCAGGCCCGACCACCCGTCCGTGGTCGTGTTGTCTTCAGGCGCGCCGCTCATCCGCCGGCAGCGGCGTGGAGCACACCGAGGAAAAAGCCGATGATGACGGCGGATAAGGCGCAGCAGATGATGAAGCCGACGGTGTCGACCTTGTCCCAGCGGCAGAACTCCCAGTTGGAGCTGGGCACCAGCTTCGTGTGATCGAAGCGGCTGGGATTGCGTTTGGTCTCCTCCATGGCGGCGGCCTCGAGCTCGGGCGTCGCCCCCACGGGGGTTTTCATCTTGCCGTAAAAGACTGCGATGCGGGTCTGATCACCCTTGGGCGTGACCCAGCTCACCACGATCAGCACGAGGAACGGGAACAGGCTGTCGAAGAAGAACTGCGCGTTCAGACGCTGGGTGGGCGTCCAGTGCTCCACGTCGAAGCCCATCTTGCCGATCAGCCAGGCCTCGAAGTTGAACTGGTTGTTCATCAGGCCGGACTTGGCGACCATTGGGCTGCTGAGGTCGTCCGGGCGCTGGTGGATGACCTTGTCGAAGTAGATGCCCACGCCCGGCTTCGTGCTCACCTGCGCGAGCGAGGGATTGTTCGCCATCGCCGGGATCGCGGCGGCGGTCCACGGCACCACGAGGATGACGATCGTGGAGAACACCACGCAGCACCACACCGCGGGAGCGGTGATGCGGCGCCACCAGAAGGTGAGCAGCACGGCCGCGCCGAAGGGAATGTTCACCGTCAGCACGATTTTGATGATCGAGAAGAAGCTGCCCATCATCAGCGCGGAAAGCGTGCCCAGCACGAGCACGGCGATGATCGTGCAGCGCGCGTAAAACACGCCCTGGGCCTGGGTGATGTCGGGCCAGATCTGACGAAAGACGTTGCGGACGAAGAGCGACGAGATCGCGAGCGCCTTGGCCGCGAGGGTCGACATCGTGCCGGCGAGCACGCCGGCGAGCATCAGGCCGATCAGGCCGGGACCGAGGAGGCGGTTGGACATCGCGCCCCAGGTGGCATCGGGATCGGACAGCCCGCCGACGCCGAAGAGGGCGACGGCGATGAGGCCCGCGAACGCCCACATGATGATCATGAAGCGCTTCAGGTAATTGCCGGACACGCCCGTGCGGGCGGCGAACTCGTCCTTGGCCGAACCGCAGATGCCCATGTTGTGGCTGAGGCCGGCGTTCTGGATGATCGCGACCAGGAGGAAAGCGACGATGCTCCTCTTGGTGAACTGGTCGCCGCCGCCGCCAAAGAGATCGAAGTAATTGTGCGGGACCTTTGCCCCCAGCGCGTGCCAGCCCCCGATGGCCTTGATTCCGGTGGGGATGAGCAGGGCCGAGAAGACGATGATCAGGATACTTTGCAGGCCCTCGTTCACCGCGGCCGCCGACATGCCGCCGAGCACGATGTAGGTGCCGACCACGACCGCAAAAACCAGATAGAAGACGACGTCGCTCAGCAGCGTGATGTAGCTGCGCAGCTCGCCGCGGGCGTTGCGGTCACGGAGCAGGTCGAGCGTGGGCTTCGATTCGGCCGGCAGCGTGTGGGCCGTGTTCAGCTTCTCGAGCCGGCTGAGCTCGCGGAAACCCTCGACGGACGCGCGGTCCTCGGCCGTCCATGACGCCTCGGGCTTCACCACCAGCGAGGCGGCGATCTTGTAGGCCGTGACGTTGCTGAAGCCGAGGAAAACGCACGCGACCAGGATCTGAAACATCGCGTAGAACATGCTCAGGCCGCGGCTGCCGAAGCGGTCCTCGAAGAGGTCGGACAGCGTGGTCAGGCGGACCCGGCGGAACCACACGTTCATGAACCAGAAATACGGGTTCATGAAGACCGTCTGGAACGACAGCCAGGTTCCCGGCGCCCCCTGCTGATAAACGAAGCTGGCCGTGCTGACGGCGCCCTGCGGTTCGGTGGCGTTGCCGAAATTCAGGAAGAACTGGTAGAGCTTGCCGAGCTTGCGGCCGGCGAGAAAGAAGCCCTCCTCCGAACTGGTCCCCTTGGAAGCGCGGAGCCCGATGTAAACCACGGCGCCCAGGTACAGGAGAATGATGACGAGATCGATGGCATGGAGGCTTCCGTAGATCATTGCGGGGAGGTTTGGGAGTGCGCTTGGGGGTGAAGGGCGATTCAGGACAGCAGAAGGCGGTTACCGCAGGGATGACGCCCATGTGCCCAAAGACATCCTCCAGATGCGGGGGAAAACAACAAGCCAAGACGACGATGTGAGCGGGTAAAGCAGATATTCGCAGGACGGAAACCGTCCGCAAAAGTTGCCCGGGCGATTTCGCACCAAGACACGGAGTGCCGAGGATTCGGTGCCACCTGTTTCGCCGGCACAATCGGTGTTGGCCGCAAAAAGGCGCAGAGATCGCAAAACAATGTCAGGAAAAGGGGCTTCTTTTTTCCGATCTCTGCGCCTGTTTGCGGCCCTCCTCAGCATCCGCATCTGATCCCGGTTTGATGGTTTGACTGCGGCGAAAGGCCGGTGGCATGTATTCCCGATGACCGGAAGCCGCGATGCGACGCCAGGAAAGCTCCAGCTCTTCCTGCGGATCGCGGTTCCCCTCGCGGTGCTGGCGTTTGTCCTCTGCGACGCGATCGTGCGCAGTCGGCATATCCTGCAGGTGAGCGAAGGCTACGGCGTCATGGTCGACGCGCCGACGCCCGACCCGAAATCGCCGACGGGTTACGTCGGTGGCGTCCGTTCGATGATCCTGCCGGAGGCGGGCGAGGACACCGCGCATTGGGTCATGCAGACCCAGACCATGATCGCGCGCGGCGAATGGCGGATCCGTTCGGTCGACTACGACAACGCGCCGGCGGGACGCGAGGTGCATTGGTCGGCGCTGTTCCACTGGTGGCTGGAGCTGCTCGCCCGCATCGATCACCTCCTGACCGGACAATCGCTGGGCATCGCGGTCGAACGGGCGGCGCTCACCTCCGGCCCAGTGATGTTCGCTTTGATGCTGCTCGGACTCGTGCCGCTGCTGAACCGGCGCTTTTCCGCCACCGCCAGCGCACTGGTGGCGGTGGGCGCAGTGACCACGTCCTCGTTCTACACCGACTTTCTGCCCGGGCGGGCCGATCACCACGGGCTCGTCAACCTCTGCGGCCTTTTAATGGTGCTGTTT
This sequence comes from uncultured Opitutaceae bacterium, assembly GCA_937902865.1. Taxonomy (GTDB): domain Bacteria; phylum Verrucomicrobiota; class Verrucomicrobiia; order Opitutales; family Opitutaceae; genus CAIUWA01. Next base: position 4,456 of record CALFNJ010000630.1, on the reverse strand, counting down.
CTGGTGATCGGCTCGGAAAGCCCGGAGTCGAAAGCCGGCGCGGATTCCGCGAGTCCGGTTCACCCCCGGCGCTGGTTCATCGCCTCGGCGGTGGCCGGTGGCGTGGGAATCTGGATCAGCGCGGCGACCATGATTCCGGTTCTCGGCGGGCTCGGCGTGGGCATCTTGGCCGCGAGCTGGCTCGGGCGCGGGGCGACGACTCGCGCCTCGTGGCTGCGCGATCCGGGGCTGTTTCGCCTCTGGGGACTGGTGGGCGGCGGCGTGAGCTTCGCCGCGTACCTGATCGAGTATTTCCCGTCGCATTTCAGCATGCGGCTCGAGGTGAATCATCCGCTTTACGCCGCGGCCTGGATCGGCGGCGGCGAACTGCTTCACCTGGGGGTGCGCCTCATCGGCCGGCTCCAGCCGTTGCAGCGGCGCGACCTGACGACGGGGGTCGTCGCTCTGGTCCTGGTCGCGCTCCCTCCCCTCGCGTTGCTCGCACTGTCAGCCAAAGCCTTCGTGCTGCTCGATCCCTTCCTCTGGCAGCTTCATAAATACTACATCATGGAAGAACAGAACCTGCTTCGGTCCCTGACCGAGCACGGCAGCGTACTGCAGAACTTCGCGAATCTCTGCCTTCCCAGCCTCCTGCTCGTGCCGCCGCTGGTGCTGGCTTTCCGGTCCTCCACCGCAAAGGAGACAAAAATGCTGCTGGCCCTGACGCTGTTCCCCGCGGTGGTCAGTTGGAGCCAATGCTGGAACCAGGTCCGCTGGCTGAGCCTCGCCTACGCGCTCACCGTGCCGGCCCTCGCGGTCTTTTTCCGGGCGCTCGAGCGCCAGCAGCCGGTGCGGCGCGGAACGGTTCTGGCCTGGGCGGGAGCCTGCGCGTTGCTGTTCGTGCCCGGCGCGGTGAAGGCCGCGCGCCAGACGCTCGCCAGCTCCGATTACACCAATCAGGAGATCCGCAACCTGGCCCAGCGCGACGTCGCCCACTGGCTGCGCCAGCGGGTCGGCTTCGGCCAGCCGCTCGTCGTCGCCGGCTCGCCCACGACCACCACCCTCATGATTTCGCAGGCGGGCGCCTCCGGGCTGGGCACGCTGTACTGGGAAAACGTCGAGGGCCTCAAGCACGCCGCCGCGCTCTTCGCCGCGCCGACGCCCGAAGCGGCCGAAAAAATTGTCCGGCGCCTGGGGGTGACCCATATTGTGTTTTTCACCTGGGATCCCTTCGAGGTCGCGCTCGCCAAGCTGCACCGCGGCCTGCCGTCGGATGCGCCGATTCCGGAGGACAGTTTTGTCGTCAAGCTGCTCGGTTCCCGCATCCCGCCGCCGTGGCTGCGGGCGCTGCCCTTCACCCTGCCCGAGCACAGCGCGCTGGCGGGCGAACAGATCCGCCTCTGGGAAGTCACGCCCGATCAGAGTCCCGCCGAGGCCGCGGCGCATGCGGCCAACTACTATCTCGAAACCGGCAAACCCGATCCCGGCGGCCAGGTGGCTGCGACGCTCGCAGGTTTCCCACGCGATCTTTCCGCCAATGTCATGCTCGCCGGCCTCGAGTCGCGCCAGCAGGACGCCCCCGCTTTCACGGCAACCCTGCGCCGGATCATGAGCGAGCTGCCCGAGGCGGGGACATTATCCCTCGAAGACCACATTCATCTCACGGTCGTGCTGGCCGTCGCCCAGCAGCTCGAACTCGCGCAGGCGCAGCTGCAGGCCGCCATGGCCAAAGTCGATGAAACCAGCCTGCGCCATCTCACGCCAGGCACCCTTTCCGATCTGCTTTCTCTCAGCGACGGCCTTCACGTCACCCTGCCCAGCCCGGCCCTGCAGCAACTCGCGCGGCAACTGGTTCCGCCGATGCAGCGAAAATAACGCGGTTAGAAAAAATAGCAGCCACGACACCGATCCGGTTTCACGCAGAGAACACAAAGAACGCAGAGACGGATCCAGCGTGCCCTCGGCGTACTCCGGGTCCTCTGCGTGAAACCGGATTGAAGGCTCGAAACTGCCTCCGTCAGCGCCCCGGCGCGCCGCTGTCCAAGCGTTGCAGCATTTCCCGCGCGGCGGTGTAGCCCGGCTGCAGGCGGAGGGCCGCTTCGAAGTGCGGCCGGGCGTCCCCGGCGCGGCCGGCGGCCAGCAGGGCATAGCCCACGTTGTAGTGCGCCCGCGCATCCTGCGGCTCGAGGCGGAGTGTCTGCTCGTATTGCACAAGCGCATCCGCTGGGCGGTTGGCCTGAAGCAGGGCGAAGGCGAGATTGGTGTGAGGCGCCGGCGCATCCGGCCGCAGCCGGACGGCCTCCTCGAGATGGGAAATCGCCTCCGGCAGCTTTCCCGCCTGCCCCAGGGCGATCCCGAAATTCAGCTGCGCATCGGCGTGCCCGGGCTTGAGTCGGACCGCTTCCGCGTAGTGCGCCAGGGCGTCCGCCTGCCGTCCCAGCGCCGCGAGGGCGAGCGCGAGATTGTAGTGCACGTCGCCGGCCGCGGGTGATTCCGGCGTGAGGCGGAGCGCGGTTTCAAAATGCGGCACCGCTTCCGCCGGGGCATTTTTTCGGTAGAGCGCGACACCCCAGTTGCTCTGGGCTTCAGCGTCGTTCGGATCGAGCTGCACCGCTTTGGCGTACTGCTCGATCGCCTCATCCCAGCGGCCGAGATTCGCGAGTGAAACTCCGAACTGGAAATAAACCTCCGCCGGCATGCCGTCGTAGCGCGCCGCCTCGGCGAAGTGTGCGCGCGCCTCGGGTTCGCGGCCCAGCTTCATGAGGATCGTGCCCAGATTCAGGTGCGCCTTGAAATAATACGGCAGGATCCGGATCGCGCCCTCGAAGGCTTCGATCGCTTCGCTCTCCCGCCCGGAATTCATGAGCGCCAGCCCGAGGTTGTAATGGGTGTTCGCCATCGAGGGATCGAGGCGGCGCGACTTCTCGTAGAGCGGAATCGAATCCTGCACGCGGCCGAGATTGTAGTAGGTCAGGCCGAGATTGTTCAGCGCGCGGGCATTCTCCGGCCGCTTCGCCACCGTATCCTCCCACAACGCCTGGCCCGATGCATAGACTTGGTTGCGCTGGAAAGTGAGCATCCCCGCCCCCACGGCGAGGCCGGCCACGGTCAGCGTCACCGCGCGCAGGCCGAACCAGCGAGCGGCTCCGCCGAACGCCAGTGCAAGCACCGCCGCGAGCGGCAGGTACATCCGGTGCTCCACGATGATCTGCAGCGTCGCCGGCAGCGCGCTCGTCGGGGCGAGGATCAAAAAGAACCACGCGCCGATAAATCCGGCGATCGGCCAGCGCCACAGCGCCACGATGGTGCCGACCAGCAGCGCCACCACCGGAAAGCCCCACAGGAGAGCGCCGCCCAGACCGGGCGGGTCGATCAAGCCGTAATCGAAAATGAGCGGATGCGGCCAGAAGCTGAGCCCCACGTACCGGGTCACCGCCTCGAATTGGGTCAGCGCGTGCCCCACCCACATCCTCCCGTCGGCGAAATGGAACGTTCCTCCCCGGTCGCCACCGGTGCTCGCCAGCAGGCAGAGCAGCGGAATCCACGTGGCGAACAGCGCCAGATGCCGGCCGCGATGCCGCCGCCAGACTTCCGCAAAGCTGCCGCTGACAAAAGTCCGGTCGTACAGCACCGCGAGCACCGGCACGAGAGCCGTGATCTCCTTGGTCGCGACGCCGAGCAGGCAGGCCACAACCGCCGCGACTTGCCAGCCGCGGGAATGCGGGGAATCCACACTGCGCACGAATGCGTACAGCGTGAGAAGGAAGAAGAGGCCCATCAGCGACTCCGCGCGCTGGATCATGTAGGTGACAGCCTCGGTCTGGAGGGGATGGACGACCCAGAGCACCGCCAGTACGAGGGCGAGCGGCCACGCTTTGGCGCCAAAGCGTTCCGCCAGCGGCGGCTGCAGGAAGGTGCGCCGCAGCAGGCCGAACAGGACCAGCCCGGACAGAGCGTGAATCAGCAGATTGAGCGCATGATAGCTCCAGACGTCGTACCCGCTGATCGCATAGTTGATCGCCAGCGAATAGTTGAGGAGCGGCCGGCCGCTGACGGTGAAGCCCCAGTCGCCCGGCGGAGACAGCGCCTTGCCGGGGGGCCAGAGCTGCTTGATCGTCGGATTATCGAAGACCGACGAAACGTCGTCGAAGGTGAACGGCGCGTGAAAGGTGTTCGAATAAGCGGCCACAGCCGCGGCGCCGATCACCAGCACCGCGAGCAGCAAGGCTCGTTTCCCAAAATTCACCGCGGGATGCTTGAACCGGTTCGGCACAAGTCAACGGCGGCGGAAATTCAGGGGACAGGAGACGGGGGAACGTGAGACCGGCTTTCCGTTTCTTTGGTGAGGCGGTTTCGCTCCGTGTTTGTCTCCTACCGAACCTTCAGTGGTGACTCATTTAAAATGTTTGGGGCGATTGCCTAGGGCGGACGGTGACCGTTTTGGGGAGGCCAAACTTCAATCCGGTTGGCCACAAAA
>CALFNJ010000629.1 GCA_937902865.1 uncultured Opitutaceae bacterium | reverse complement strand
CCGATGTCGCCGCGCTCACCGGCGACCAGCGGTATTTCAACGCGATCACGAAGATCTGGGAAAACGTCGCCACGAAGAAGCTCTACCTCACCGGCGGCGTCGGCGCCCTCTCCCGCGGCGAGGCCTACGGCGCGGATTACGAGCTGCCGAACGACGGCTACAACGAGACCTGCGCGGCCGTCGCCCTGATGATGTGGAACCACCGCATGTTCCTCCTCACCGGCGACTCCAAGTACATGGACGTCTTCGAGCGCACCGCCTTCAACGGCTTCATCAGCGGCGTGTCGGAGTCGGGCGATCGTTTCTTCTATCCCAATCCCCTCGTCTACGACGGGCTGAAAAAGAACAACAACGGCTTCGCCGGCCGCGCGCCCTGGTTCGGCTGCGCCTGCTGTCCGCCCAATCTGCTTCGCACGCTCGCCTCACTGACCGGCTATTTCTACGCCGTGCGCGCTGATTCGCTCTACGTGAACTTCTACGCCGAGAGCCAGGGCGACATGACCGTCGCCGGCACCGCGGTGAAGCTCACTCAGACCACCAACTATCCCTGGCAGGGCGACATCCGCGTGGCGGTCGCGCCGGCTCATCCCGCAACGTTCACTTTGCGGCTGCGCCTGCCCGACTGGGCGCAGGGCAAGCCGGTGCCCTCCGATCTCTACGGCTACGACGACAGCCTGCCCGCCACCTGGACGCTCAAGGTTGGCGGCAAGGCGATCCAAGCCACGCCCGAAAAGGGCTATCTCGCGATCACGCGTGAATGGCGCAGCGGCGACGTCGTCGAACTCAACCTGCCGATGCCGGTGCACGCCGTGCACGGCAACGAGCACATCGCCGCCACCCGCGACCGCGTGGCCTTCGAGCGTGGGCCGGTCGTTTACTGCGTCGAGGACCTCGACCGCACGAAGCCACTGAACAACCTGACCGTTCCCGCCGATGCCCAGGTCAAGCCCGAGGCGCGCTCCGCGTTGTTCGGCGGCATCACCGTCCTCGAAATTTCCGGCGTCCGCCTGGCCACTGCCTCACCCGCCAGCGATGCCAACGCCGCGACCGGCGCAGGTTCCTCCACCGCCGCGACCACACCCGCCACCTCCAAAACGGTCACCCTGACCGCAGTCCCCTACTACGCGTGGAACAACGAGGGCCTCGCCCCCATGGCCGTCTGGCTCGCCCGCGCGCCCGCCGGAATGTAGCAGCCGCCGTGAAGCGGCTGGATTGAAGGTGGGGCGCGTTATCCCTAACGCGCCGGTTTGGCTCCGTAAGTCACGAAACGCGGACCATGCTTTCGGCGCGTTAGGTTAGGGATAACGCGCCCTATCCTCTCAAACCACTTCCTCCGATCTTCGCGCCTCTGCGCCTCCGCGCGAACCTTCCGAAAGATCGGCGCCCGCCCGCCCACCTCACGCCTCAAGCCTCACGCCTTAAACCTTCCCCAGCAGTTCCTCCGCATGCGCCAGCGCGGACTTGGCGTTCCGG
>CALFNJ010000628.1 GCA_937902865.1 uncultured Opitutaceae bacterium | reverse complement strand
AGCGCCACCTGCTTCGAGCCGGCCACCGCCGTGGCGAGGCCGTGCGCGTGCAGGATTTCCGCCACCGTGGGAACCGCGAGGTAATGGCCGCCGCTCACCTCGTCGCCTTTGCGGATGACCTCCGGCTTCTCGATGTTCACCGACTTCAGCGGATCGATCATCGGCCGGTAATCAGTATTCGCGATCACCGTGCTGTGACCCGGATACGCGCCCGTGGCGATCGCGGTGCCGTTCACTTCCGTCGCGCTCAGGTAGACGGGATGGTGATGGGCGAAAAATACGCCGTCGCTCACCAGTTTCCACAGGTTCGGCGTGGTCTCGGCCGAGATGAAATCCCGCCGCATGCCGTCGAACACCACCACGACAACGTGACGCCCCGGCGCGGGCGCGGAGGCCGCGGAAAGCCAGGAACCGAGAAGCAGAAAGAGCAGAGTCAGGCGCGGTGTTTTCATGAAGGAAGGGCGGTCATCGAGAGGAAAAAACTTTCCCGAGGCGAGCCGCCCCCGGTGACAAACGCGCAACAAATAACAAAGCGCATGAGCAAGAAGCCCGCGGACGACCGGCTAGATTCCGCCAAATTCAGGCAAAAGCGCGAAGACGCGAAGACGAAAAGATTAGCGAAGGGACGGGAGGCATTTCGTATCTTTGCGACTTTGCGTCTTGGCGCTTAATCCTCTTAGGCCTTGCCTGAGGCCTCAGGAGTTTCCTCGGTCCGGCTTTCGAACACGCACGGCTCACTCGCTGATTGCCATGAAGCCATCCAAACCACGGCGGTTCGATTCATCTCAAACCAACCCCCGTTCGCGGCAGAAAAATAATCTTAGTTTTGGGGCCGGTAAGCCGGATTCTGTTCCACACCTTGCGGTGCTTCGGCCGTCATTTCTCTAGACCGCTTGCGCGGCCTGCGGGCCGCCGGACCGGTTGCCCGATCCTTCGGCTCGCTGCGGCATACCCGTGGCTATGGGACGGGCCGCCCAGCCACCTATTTTGCCTTGCACCGGATGGGGTTTTTCGTGCCGCCGCCATTGCTGGCGACGCGGTGGGCTCTTACCCCACCTTTTCACCCTTGCCGGAACGGTCCGCCTCGCGGCGGCTCATCCCGGTGGTTTGTTTTCTGTGACACTGTCCGTCGCCGCGCTTTGAAACGCGACGCCCGCGCTTGGGGTGAGCCTTGCGCGGCATCCTGCCCTACGGTGTCCGGACTTTCCTCTCCGAACTTCTATCGGGCGCGGCGTTACCCGCGCCTTGGGATCAAAGAACTCGGAGCGACGACCAGGCCCCAAAACCAAGGGCGCGAACGCTAGAAACCACCCTTCCAAAGGCAAGACCGGGGTGGAGACGGTAATTTTGGATTTTCGATTCTCGATTTTCGATTTCGATCCCGAGCCCGACCCCGAGCCTCAACCGCAGGTCGCATTCTGAAGGTAGGGCGAACCGTCCCCGATGAGCCGCGGCTCGGGGTGGATTCCCCCGCCCCACCGTTGGCGAAAGCTATCAGTGCGCGGTCGTCGTGTCCGAGGACGGCGCCGTCAACGCCGCCCGCAACTGCTCGAAACGCGTGCGGAGCGCCGCATCCGAGGCGATCTTGCGTCCGCGATCGATCAGCGCCTGCGCCTCGGCTTTGAAGCCGTGCTGCGCGTTGAGCCAGGCCACCTGGTAAATGAACGACGCATTCCAGGGAAAAAATTCCACGCCTTCGTCGAGCACGTCCAGCTCCCGTCGTGTCAGCGCCAGATCGGCCCGCCCCCAGACTTCGGCCATCAGCGCATAAACCTCCAGCAAGAGAGGCTGTTGCTGACGCAGGCTCGCGAGCGGTTGCAGCACGGCGGCCGCTTGGGCGGCGCTGAGCTTGCCACTGCCGGGTGCCGTCTTTGTCCGCGCCTCCACGTAGCGCAAACGGGCGAGTTCGTAATAGGCCCGTGGACGAACGACTCCTCCCTGCACCGCCGCCTCCAGCAGCGGACGCGCCGCCAGATCGTCGCCGGCGTCGCATTCGCACAGCCCCATGATCGCCAGCAGCCGCGGATCGCGTTCACCCTTGTCGTAGGCGCGATGGAGGGTCCGGCGGGCCTGCTCGACATAGCGGGTCGTCAGGTCCGGAAAGTGAGATTTGATGTAGCTGATCTCCAGGCGGTCCCAGTCGCCCTTGAGGCGGGCAACCTCCAGCCTCGTCGCCGGCCGGGGCTGAAACGGCGGAAGCTGGATTTTCTCCGCCGGCACAAGCCGCAGCGACTTGGTCAGCGCGGTCAGAAAATAATCACCGAGCTGCCGCCGGGCATCGGCATAACCAAGGCCAAAGCATTCACGAAACATGGCTTCCGTCGTCGGCTGAGATCGGAAGAGCGTCGTGCAGGGCAAGACCGTAG
>CALFNJ010000627.1 GCA_937902865.1 uncultured Opitutaceae bacterium | reverse complement strand
CCGGTCCAGGCGAGCAGCGCCCGCCCGTCGTCGACCGCGAGCAGCCGCCCGAGCAGCCACGCCCGCAGCCGCCAGGCCGCGTGATTCCGCGCGGCGTACACCGGCGCGATCCAGGCGGACGGGCCTCCCGCCAGCAGCCAGGAGAGGGCGGGGAGGAGGATGCGGCGCGCCCGGTAGTTCAAGTCGCTCATCGCGACTTTCAGCTGCGGATCCGAAATGGATGGATCCTCCGCGATCTGGACGTAGAAGAGACCGTCATATCCGCCGGTGTCGCGATAGACGTAAACCGGATGGGTGCGGAGCGCGTCGACCTTGAGCTCGTCGTTGGACGAATCGAGCTGGAGAAAGCGGGTGAAGCCGTAAACCGGATGCCAGAAACGGGCGACGAGCACGAGAAACGCGGCCACCAGCAAAACGGCGGCGAGGCGGACCGGCAGCGGGGAGCGGGGCCTGCCGGCAACCTTCATGGATCACTTCGCCTCGTCCGCCGACGTCAGCGCCGGGTCGTAGAACGCGAAGGCCACCCGGCGCGCGTCGGGCTCTTCGTTTTCGAGCTGGGGCGGAGCGTCGGTCGCGAATTCGAGCTGGGTGTAGCCGTCGCGGATCGCGAAGGTCAGCGACACGGGAAGGCGCGAGGTGCCCACGGCGCCCTGCCAGAGCACCTTGCCGTCCTGGGAAATGGTGATGGTGCAGGGCGCGATCCCGCGCAGGGCGAAATCGAGCCGCACGCGGTGACTGGCTTTGGGCCAGGTATCGAGCTCGAGCTTGCTGCGCCCGGTCGACCAGCTCCAGGCGTGGGTCGAATTGTGCTCGGCCTCATACCAGCCCGCGCCCATCTGGCCCGAGACCTCGAGATGGCCGAGCTTCTCCAAAAAGAATTCATGCGTCGGCGTCGGGTTGACCGGCGTCGGCGTCGAACCGTCATACCGCCAGAACGTCGTGTCGCGCACCGCGCCGACCTGCGTCCACTGCCCGGGCATCTGTCGCTCGAGCGCGAGCTTCACCTCAAAGGGAAACAGCGCCGCATAGACCGGCCGTTTGGCGGCCGCGGCCGCCTGGGCGATTTTCGCAAAGTCCTCCGGATTGACCTGATCGTAGCGGATCAAGGTGAGCGGCGTGTAGTAGAACAACGCACCACTCGTCTGCATCGCGGCCATGACCGCATCGGTTGGCAGCCGGGACTGGGCCCAATGGGCGATCTGGACGTACCGGTATTCGCTGTCGCCGATGGACAGCGCGTGCTTCTGCAGCGTCCAGAAGCCGTCCCAGACGAAGATCAGCCCCGCGGAAACGGCGAGCCCGAGGCGGGCGGCGCGGGGTGACCAGCGCCGTGCGACGGCCCGGCCGGCCAGCAGCATTGCGATGATCGCGGCGGGAAACGCGGGGAGGAGGAAGCGCAGGTACCACCAGGTCTCGTGCGTGTGGAAGTAGAACGCGTAGAAACCGGCGAAGCTCAGGATCCAGACGGCCAGCACGGCGACCAGCAGCCGCGAGCCGTTGCGCGCGAGCCAGGGCAGCGCGAACACGAGCACCACGGCCGGCGTGAGCAGCTCGGGCAGATAGATCGCGTAATTCTTGAGCGACAGCGGGGCGTAGGCCCACTTGAAGATCTGCTCGACGGCGCCGTAGCCGGTGGTGAACGCGCTGCCGTAGAGCGCGCGATTGAAGAAGGCGAGGAAGACGGCGCCGGGCGCCCCGCCGAGGCCAAGCGCAAGCCAGCGCCGCCAGTCGAAACCGAGGCAGAGCGCCACGGGCAGAACGATGAGCAGATTGCTGGGCCGCATGAGCACGGCGATCGCCACCGCGATGCCGGCGGCGAGCGCCCAAAGGCGGTGGCGGCGGCTGAGCCAGGCGCAGAGCACCGCGGCCACGCACCAGGTGAGCGCAGGCACGTCGCTGAGCGCCTGGACCGAGATGAAAATATAGACCGGGGAAATCGCGAGGAGCAGCGCCCCGAGCGCGGCACCGCCGCGGGAAAATCCCATGGCCCGCGCGAGGGCGAAGATCAGCAGCACGCCGGCGAGCGCGTGGAGCCAGATCACGAGGCCGGGCCCGATGGTCCAGCCGATGAAGGGCGCGGCCGCGAGGAAGAACAGCGAAAGTCCGACCGGATAGGTGGGCACCATCTCCTCGTGGCCGACGGGGATGAAGCCGAGCGGCACGTAGGTGTACGAAGGCAGCGAGTCGGTCGGAATTCCGGGAATTTCCCGCCGTTCCACCCGGACGCGATGGCGTTCGAACAGCCGGGCGTTGTTCATGTAGCCCGAGGAATCGGAGCCGCCCGCGTAGGCGCCCATGTGAAACGCGAGCAGCGCGGCATACGCGAGAAAGGCGAGAACCAACCCGCCCGGAACCCAGTGCCGTCGCACGAAAGACGGGGAAGGTTCGGGTGACGCGGCGGGTGAATCCATACTTGCGTTGTGAGGTTCGAAACACTGCCTTCTGCCATTTACGTGGCCAGTATAAAACCCCCAATTTCCCGCGCCCTGCGCTCCTCGCTGTGGCTCGCCTACGCGGGAGTGGTCGCGCTCTTCCTCGTCATCTGCGTGCCGTTCTACGTGCGGGGAAAAGGGTTCACGTACCTCGAGCGTTTCGGCACCAATCAGAGCGCGCACTACATTCGCGAGCTGCGCGCGATCAATCACTACGAGGAGGAGGACTCCGACGGCTACGATGGCCAGCATTACGCGCAGATCGCGATGCATCCCTGGCTCAGCAATCCGGGCCTGAAACGGGCGATCGACAATCTGCCCTATCGCGCGCGGCGCATTCTGTTCAGCGCGACCGCCTACGGCCTGGCCATGGGCAGTCCGAAGTGGGCGCTGCAGATCTACGCGGTGCAGAACATCGTGTGCTGGCTCGTGCTTGCGGGGCTGATGCTGCGGTGGTTTCCGCCGGTCAACTGGGGTAATTTTCTCCGCTGGTCCGGCGTGCTGTTTTCGTCCGGGCTCTGTCTCAGCGTGCGCAGCGCGCTGGTGGACGGGCCAAGTTTACTGCTGATCGCCTTCGGCATGGTGCTCATCGAAAAGGAGCGGCCGTGGTGGTCGGCACTGCTGCTCGGCGTGTCGGGACTGGGCAAG
>CALFNJ010000626.1 GCA_937902865.1 uncultured Opitutaceae bacterium | reverse complement strand
CATCCTGATCGAGAAGAAGGACAAGCCCATCTGCCTGATCCACCCGGCGGGCCAGCTGCTCCCGTTCGACCGGGGTTTCGCTGGCGGCGGCGAAAAAGCCCGGCTGGAAATACAGCAGCAGGATGGTGCCCAGGATCGACGGGATGAGGGTCGCGAGACTGCTGGCGAGGGAGAAATAGCCGGTCTGTGTCGTTCCGAAAAACCACGCCACGATCCAGCGATTGAGGCCGAGCAGGATCCAGCCGGTCAGGGCGAGAACGATGAAGAGCGGTCCTTCGTAAGCCTGCCCCAGCGGCTCGGGCGGAGCCGCGATCGCGCCGCTGGCGGAGGGACGCCAGTACTCGCGCCAGAACCAGGCGCCGACGGCGGCCAGGACGAACGCGTGCAGACCGTAACCGGTGTAGAGGAGCAGGACCGCGCCGCCGGCGGCCGCGTAAAGCAAGGGCGGCGCGAAGGAGCGGATCACCGCGCCAGCCGCGGTCACGGCGAGATCGCGCCAGTGGGCCTGCACCGCCTGCAGCGCAGTCTGGGCAAGTGCGGCGATCGCCAGCAGCACGACCGTGACAAAAAGCAGGGGAAGCACCGCCGGCCAGCGGTGCGCATCGACAAAGACCGCGGCCGGAATGCAGGCCGGCAGCAGCCAGAACAGCTTGCGGCGCGCGGCCTGCGCCACCACCCGGAGCAGACTGGCGCGGTCGGAGGCGGCGGCCCAGTGCCGGCCGACATATTTGATCAGTCCCGCGTAAATCACACCCGTGCCGACGGAGGTGAAGGTGAGAAAAATGCCGTACGCCCCCAAGACGGCGGGAGGCACCAGGCGCGCGGTAAGCTTGATTCCCAGCAGCCCGCACGCGATGCCGATGCCCTGCCCCAATAAAATGGGCAGCAGGCGGCGGCGCGCGGCGGCGGAAAGAAAACTCATGAGCGACAGGGAAGCCGGCGCGGACCAGCAGGCGGGCGGAGATCGACGGGCGTCGGCACACGCGGTGTCTGGACGAAAACTTGCGGCGAGACACTTGTTTTTTCCACGAGGGGATGGGTGTCGGGGAAAGGAGGAAAAACAGGATTCCCAACCCTCGGGGCGCGTGTTTCATCCTGCTCATGCCCGAGGGCGAAAAATGCGTGGTCCTGCACTATGTCGGCTACGATCGCGACCACGGTGGCATCCTCACGGTCATCCGCACCCTCGCGGCAGCCGGCGATTTTGACTCCGTGCTCGGGGTGAATCCCGCGTTCCGACAGGAAGCAAAACCGGCGCTGGCGATCCGGGCGTTCGGCCGGATCGAGGGCGAGCGCATCGGCCTGCGTCCGATGCTGAAGGCGTCGGTGCTGGCCTGGCGGGCGCGCGGCTGGCTGCGGGCGGATCGGGCGCGGATTTTTCACGGACACTCGCGCGCGGGCCTGCTCATTGCCCTCTGGCTGCGGCTGCTCGGGGAACGGCGGGTGCTGGCGAGCGTCCACAGTTACGGCCGGCAGCGCTGGTTCTATCGCGCGGCGGCGAAGATGATGGGCGCGCGCCTGTATTGGCTGGGGCCTGCCATGAAACGTTATTATGGAGTGGAATCGTCGGGATGGGAGCACTGCGTGCCGGACTGCGTGCCGGCCGCGCGCGGGCCGTCGCCCGGCCCGCGCCGATCATCCGGGCAGGAAATTTGCTTCGGCTGTGTGGGTGCGCTGGTGCCGGTGAAGCAGTGGGAGCTGGTGCTCGCGGCGCTGGCCTTGGTGCCGCCCGGGCTGCCGCTTCGGGTGCTGCATGCGGGAGGCACCGATGGTTCGGCGGAAAGCGCGGACTATGAGCGCCGGTTGCGGCAGCGAGCGGACGAGCTGGGGGTATCGTCCCGGATCGAATGGCGCGGACAGGTGAGCGCGATGGAGACCGTTTATGCCGAGATCGATTGCCTCGTGGTGGCCGCGCGCCGGGAAGCCTCGTCGGTCGCGGCCCTCGAAGCCGCGGCGGCGGGAGTGCCGACGCTGGCGTCGGATGTCGCCGGCACCCGCGATCTGGTGGAAAAGGCCAAGCTCGGCTGGCTATTTCCGGCGGATGACGCCGCGGCCCTGGCCGGGCGCATGACGGCGCTGGCGACCGGATCGGAGCTTGGTGCCTGGCGCCGGGATGACGAGGCCATGCGTTTTTTCACCGCCCCCGTGGTGGCCTCACGCTGGGCGGAGATCTACCGCCGCCTGCTTGCCGCATGACGCCGCCGATGAAACTCCTGCACGTCTCGCCGCGCGTGCGTGGACAGGGTGGCATTGAAAGCCAGCTGCAGCGTCACGCGGCGTGGGATGCGGCCCACGAGGTCGACTCCGTCCAACTCGCGCTCTTTGACCCGGCTTCCCCGTCCTCGGTGTCGGAACCGGCCTATGCGACCCGGTCATTTTCCTGGCGCGATACGCCGGCCGCGATGCGTCGATCGATGGCCCGGGCGCTGGCGGAGCAGGCCGGGCGCATCGTGATCTGGCACAACGCGTGGGGCCTGCCTTGGTTTGGGGATGTCGACGGATCCACGCGCCGGATCGTTTACCTCCACGCCAACGAAGCGTATTTTCGCGAATGGCTGCCGGGCTTGTCGGAGTGGATCGATGGAGTCGTCTGCGACAATCCGGCGGCGGCGAAAGCGGTGAGCCGGCTGCTGCCGGAACTGGAGCCGGAAAGGGTGATCGGTCTGATCGAGCCGATCGCTCCGCCCGCAGACCTCAGCCTCGAGCGTCCCGCCCGCAAGCAGTGGGTCATCGGTTGCGCCGGACGGCTGGTCCGGGAGCAGAAACGCTGGGAACGTCTGATTCCGTTCGTCGCCGAATTGCAGCGCCTGGAGGTTCCGTTCCGCCTCGAAATCGTGGGGGAGGGTCCCTTGCGCCCCTGGCTGGAACGGCGGCTGAAGGGAAACGTGGAGGCGGCGTTCTTCGGCTGGTTGCGCGGGGCGGATTACTGGCGCCGGCTGCAGAGCTGGGACGCCGCGCTTTTTTTCAGCGACTATGAAGGCATTCCCATCGTGCTCCTCGAGGCGCTGGCGGCCGGAGTCATCCCCATTTATCCCCGCATCGGCGGCAGCCTTGGCGATGAGTATGCCCCGAGGGTCGACCCGCGTTGCCATTACCCGGCGGGCGATCCGGCGGCGGCGGCGTGCGCCTTGCGCGACCTGCTGGCCGAGCCGGCCGCGACCTTGGCGGAGTTGCGCCGTCGAGCGCGCGCCGTCACCGCTCCCAATCAAATCTCCGTGCCGGAAAAGGAAGTGGCGGACTTCGCCCGTATGATCGCCTCGCGTCCGCGTCGCTCGCGTCCGCCCACCGGTGGACGATCTCCGCGCTTTTGCGATGTGCTGCCGCTGGGGATCGTCACCCGGGCGTTTCCGGCGGCGCTCTGGCGGTGAGAGGGAGAGCGAGAGGCTGACGGAACCTCGGCCGGCGGGTGGCCGCTCAGGCCAATTCGGCCAAGGCGCTCCGGAGTGCGGCGAGATGGCGGGCCTCGGTGAAATGGGCCAGGTAGTGCGTCCGCATCGCTCCCGGGGGCGGAGGAGCGAGCCGCGTTTCCCAAAGTGCCGAGGCCAGCGCCGCCGGATCACGGGGAGGGACGAACCGGACCAGGCCGGGCGGGACGGTATCCGGAATCGCCCGCCAGCGGGTCGCGACAATGGGCAGGTCGTAAGCCATCGCCTCGAGCAGGACCAGCGGCTGCCCCTCGGCGCCATAGTACGTGGGAAGGCAGAGGCAGTCGCTTTCCAGCAACAGGCGATGCTTGTCCGCGCCGGCCACCAGCCCGACGTGACGGATGGTGGAGCCCGCACCTGCGATCGCCTGCCGGAAGCGTGCGGCGTCCTCGGGACTGGCAAACGCTCCGGCAACGGTGAGAACGCAGGGCCGTCCCTGTTCCTGCAGGCGCCGCACGGCGGCGACCGTGTCGAACAGGCCTTTTTCGGCGCACCCGAGGCCGAGAAAAAGCACCCGCCAGGGAGCGTCGGCCGGTGGCGGAGGGCGGGGAGGGGGCGGACCCGGATCGGGGATGCCACAAGGGACCACGGCAATCCGCTGCGGAGCGAGGACGGCGGCGTCGGCGCGGAACGACTCGGCGAGCACGAGCGAGAGGTCGGCGCGCCCCAACAGGCGCTGGGTGAGGTTCCGTTCCAGCGTTCCGGCGTCGTTGCGAAGCCAGGTGCCAAGTCCGTTGGCGTGCCAGTGCAGGACGAGTTTGGGAAAATGCCGCCGCAGGAGTCCAAGCGCGATCCAGTCCCGCACGAGCGCGGATCGCTTCGCGGGAGCTGGCACATAGTACAGTGCGTCGATGGCGTGCTGGCGCTGCAGCTGCCGGGCGGCGCGGCAGTAGCCGAGCAGCGCGCCCAGCTTGCCGGCACGGGCGCGGCCGATGTCGGCGGCGTCGCGCGACAGCCGGGCATTGACGTGAAAAAGCTCGAGCTCCGGATCGCCGCGCAATCCCTCAAGAAGAAGCCGGACCATCGCGCTCTGGCCGTGGAGCGGAGGCGGCGTGTGGGCGAAAACGAGCAGCTTCATGCGCGTGGGCGGACCGCGCCGGCGGATCAGCGCGGGCCGAAGCGGGCGCGCAGTTTTTCGAATTCCTGCAGCGCGAGCGCCACGATCTGGTCCATGTTGTAGTAGCGGTAGTTCGCCAGGCGGCCGACGAACGTCACGCCG
>CALFNJ010000625.1 GCA_937902865.1 uncultured Opitutaceae bacterium | reverse complement strand
CGCTCTGGGTCTCGGTGCGATCCTCGCCCTTGGACTCTATGGCCTGCTGCTCGTCTGCTCCATCGTCGCCGCCATCAAGGCGTCGAACAACGGGTGCTATCGCTATTCGCTGACGCTGCGGCTGGTGGGCTGATATGGGCTGGGGACGCATGCTGCTGCTCGGCAATGTCGGGCAGCAACTCGACATCCAGGATGCAGAGGCGGCCTTGGCCGCGCTGCGCCGCGAGGTGGAGTCCGCCAGCCAGGCCGACGCCAGTCTCGCGCGCCGCCTCGAGCTGCTTTCCGCGGAAAATGCCGAGCTGAAACTTTACCTCGCCGCGGTCATCCGCCTCCTCGTCGCCAAGGGCACTGTCACCGAACCCGAATTGCGCCTGATCGTCGATTCACTCGACCGCGGGGACGGTCGGGCCGACGGCCGCTACGAGGGCAGGCTCCGGCCGTTTTGAGGCCGCCTCCGGCTTCCACCGACCTGACGCCTGAGTGCCACGCGCCGGCGCGAAGGATGCGAACTCGATCAGATGTCTCTTGTTCAAAGCACTCGATCCGTTTCGCTTTCTTTGCGCCTTCGCCTGACCTCCTTCCCGGTGCACACTGATCGAACGATCTAAACCATGGATTTCTTCGAGGCCCAGGCTCGTGCGAAAAAACGGACATCCCGGCTGGTCGCGCTTTTTGCCGTCGCCGTCATCGGCACGATCGTCGCCGGCTATTTCACGGCGCTGTTTTTGAGCACGCAGCTCTCGGAAAGGAACAGCCGCCATCGTCGCGACGACGTCTACGAGGCGTCCGCCGCACCCGCCGTGTCGCTGTGGCAGCCCCGCCTCTTCGCCGCCGTCTCGTTCGGTACGCTCGCGGTCGTTGGCCTTGCTTCACTCTACAAATGGTCCGAGTTCCGCGCCGGCGGCTCCGCCGTCGCCGAGAGCGTCGGTGGACGCCGGGTCGAGCCGCACACCACCGATCTCAACGAGCGCCGACTGCTCAACGTCGTCGAGGAGATGGCCATCGCCTCCGGCGTGCCCATGCCCGTGGTCTATGTCCTCGACGACGAGCCGGCGATCAACGCGTTCGCCGCCGGGCTGACCACGAGCGACGCGGTCGTGACGGTGACGCGCGGCACGCTGGAAAAGCTCACGCGCGACGAACTTCAGGGAGTGATCGGCCACGAGTTCAGCCACATCCTGAACGGCGACATGCGTCTCAACGTCAAGCTGAGCGCCATCCTCTTCGGCATCCTCGTCATCGGCATCACCGGGCGCATGGTGCTCTTCAGTCTCCGCAACACGCGTCTCAGCTCTCGCGGCAACAACAAGAATGGCGGCGGCTTCATCGTCGTCATCGCCGCGGTCGGCCTCGCGCTTCTCGTGATCGGCTACGTGGGTTACTTCTTCGGCCGTCTCATCCAGGCCGCGGTCTCGCGGCAGCGCGAATTTCTCGCCGATGCCTCGTCCGTCCAGTTCACCCGCAATCCTGGCGGCCTCGTCGGCGCGCTGCGGAAGATTGGCGGCTACGCCCTCGGCTCGTCGATCCAGTCGTCGAAGAGCACGGCCATCGGGCACTTTTTCTTTGCGCAGGGTTTCCAATCGATGTTCGGCGGCGCCTGGGCCACGCATCCGCCGCTCGATGTCCGCATCCGCGCGATCGACCCGCAGTTCGATGGAAAATTCTTCGAGCCGAAGGAGGTGGTCGACGTTGCGCACGAGCCTTGGGCCCGGCCCGGCCGGGCTGGCAACGTCGCCGGCTTCGCCCCCGGCGCGCTCGCCCGCACCGCCGCCGCCCAGCCGGTGCCGCCGCCCTTGTCCGGTGCCGTCCGCCCCCAGGCCGGTTCCGCCGAACGCCTCGTCGCCAACGTCGGCACGCTTTCCCCCGCCGCCGTCGCCGGCGCCCAGGATTTGCTGGCCGCGCTGCCGGAACGCCTTCGCATCGCCGCGCGTTCGCCGCAGGAAGCTCCCGTCCTGCTTTACGGCTTGCTGCTGCATGAGGAGCCCGTCGCGCGCGAGCGTCAGCGCGCGCTGATCGTCACTCACGCGGGCCGCGAGGCGCTGGCCCTGCTGGACCAGTTCGACGCCGCGCTGCGCCAGCTTCGGCCCGAGCAGAAACTCCCGCTGCTGCAGCTGGCGCTGCCGGCGCTGCGGGATCTGCCGCCGGCGGTGCTCGACGTTTTCAGCGGCACGCTCGACGAACTGGTGCACGCCGACGCAAACGTTTCCACGTTCGAATTCGCGCTGCAAAAACTCCTGCTGCATTCCCTCGCCGCCAGCCGCCAGCCGTCCGCCGCGACCGTGGTGCAGATCTATTCCTTCAACGCCGTCGCCACCGAGATCGCCGTCGTCCTGTCGGCCCTCGCGCACGCTTCGAGCGACGACTCGGCCGAGGCCGCGCGGGCCTTCGCCGCCGGCGCGCGCCAGCTCAAGTTGCTGGAAGGACGGATCGATTTCCTTTCGCGCGAGGCCTCCGGTTTCGCGACGCTCGATGCGGCGCTCGACAAGCTCGCCACCGCCAGCGGCCCGATCAAACAGCGCCTGCTCGTCGCCGGCGCCGAGGTGGTGAGCGCCGATGGAGTCATTCTGATCGCCGAGGCCGAGCTGCTGCGGGCCGTCGCCGCCACGCTCGATGTGCCCATGCCGCCTCTCACCGCGGTGTCCTGAGCAGAGTTCGTGACGGTCGGAGTTTGAATTCCGGAGGCTGACCTTCGGAAGTTCACCACAACGGCACGAAAGCACGACGGCCGATCGTCGGAGATCCGATCCGGATTCTTTGGGCCTTCGTGTCTTTGGGGTGAACGTCCGGCGCCAGGAGGGCGGCCCCTCGTGCACGTGGAATCACTGCGCGATGAAACCTTCGAACTGGTCCTGATGTCGTGGTTCGATGCGCCCTTGCGGTCGCACGCATTCCTTCTCTTGCTCGACCCTTCCCATCTTCGTCACGTCGCCCCCGAGACGCTGAGACCGCACACCTCCTTCCTCGGCCTTTTGTCTCCATGCCTACTCAAGATCGTTTTTTTCCGATGATGAAAGTGAAGCGCTTCCTGCTGAAGCGCGTCGTGCCGCGGGGACTTCACTCGAGTCTGCCGGCGTTGCTCACGACCAGCACTTTGCCCGGATCGCTCGGCGGCGTCTATTGCTACGATCAGATGCTGACGCGCACCTCCCAGTCCGCGCTCGACGTCTATCTGGCCGCCGGCAAATCCGCCCTCGACAACTGTGAGGCTGCGCTCGCTGCCGCCGGACGCACCTTCAAAGACGTGCGGACTTGCCTCGATCTGCCGTGCGGCCACGGACGCGTGCTGCGCTGGTTCTGCACGAAAATCGATCCGGCCGGGATTACCGCCTGCGAAATTGATCGGAGCGCCGTGGATTTCTGCCGCCGGACCTTCGGAGTGAAGGGCGTCTATTCTTCCGACGATCTGAACCAGCTCACGTTTCCCGATGCGTACGATCTGATCTGGGTCGGCTCGCTGTTCACCCATCTCGATCCCGCTCGCTGCGTGGCGCTCTGGCGCAAGCTCAGCGCCGCGCTCCGACCCGGCGGCGTGCTCGTCTTCACCACGCACGGTGAAAGCTGCTTCACGCGTCCGGGCCTGCCGGCCTATGGCAGGCAGTTCCGCGAGACCGGCGACCGGATGAAGGCCGAATACCAGCGCGACGGCTACTGTTACGCCCCCTACGAGGGCGCCGACTACTACGGCATCACCGTGCACTCGGAAGACTACGTCAAAAAAACCATCGCGCGCGAAGTCCCTGAACGAATGGAGTTGGTGCGTTTCGCGCCGCGCGGCTGGGCCGATCACCAGGACGTATGGGCGTATCGCCGGACGGCGTAACGCGCACGGATCGAGGTGGCCGTCGACCTCCGGGCGACGGTTCTGCGTGGGCGAAGCCGAAGGCGAACACCGTCGCCCGGAGGTCGACGGCCACCCTGCAGCGATCCTTTTGAGTCCGATCGTTTTTTCGCCGCGTTCCACCTAAACGCCGGCCCATCAAGCACGCTTGTGACCGGGGCGGCGCAGATGAAACTCATCTGCAGGAACCGCCGTCATGGTTAGGAATCTGTTCCTTTCAACCCCCGCTCGCCATGTCTCATCACCATCAGTCGTGCTGCGGAGTTTCCACCGATCCCGGTGATTATTTTCTGACCCGCCGCCAGTTCCTCAATCGCGTCGGGCTTGGCCTCGGCGCTGTCGGGCTCGCCACCATGCTTCCTCCCGAGCTGCTCGCCGCCACCGCTCCGGTGAACCCGCTCGCGCCCCACGCGCCGCCGCTTCCCGCCAAGGCCAAGTCCGTCATCCACATCT
>CALFNJ010000624.1 GCA_937902865.1 uncultured Opitutaceae bacterium | reverse complement strand
GTTGGTGCGAATCGCCTCGCCGAGCTCGCGCGCGAGCGCATCGGTCAGCGAACCGAGACCTGCGCGCAGCGTCACGAGCCGCGGTTTGCGCGCGTTCGCACCGGCCGCTTTTCGGGCCGCGCGCATGCCGCGGACGAGGCTGCCGTAGCGGCGTTCGATCTCACGCAGCTGCGGCATCGTCGCCTCGAGGCTCACCTGCATCGGATCGCCGGCGTAGATGCCGCTGACGAATGGCTGCACCGCGTAGTCGACGATCTCCTGTCCGAAATGCGCGCGGATGAACGGAGCGAGGGCGACGTCGCCGATCCGGTTGCGGCGCGCGGAAAAGAATTCCCGCAGGACGCGCAGTTTCGTGCCGAGGGAAAACAGGGACGAACGAAAGAGAGCTGCGGGGGACATGGGCAGCGGCACGAGCGCGCCGTTCCGCACCAGGTAGCGGTTTTTGGCCGCCGGGCTCGCCTCGAGGATCTCGGACTGGAGTCCCAGTTCCTCCAGCAGCGGGCCGATCTCCGGCGGACTTTCCTGGAAGGAATTGGGCCCGGACTCGGACAACCAGCCGTCCTTCACCTCCGTCTGCACGACGCCGCCGATCCGCGAACCCTGCTCGAACAGGCGCACGGTATGTCCCAGGGCGGCCAGACGATGGGCCGCGGCCAGACCGGTGATGCCGCCGCCGAGAACGGCGACCGATTTTTTCTTCGTCAGGGCAGATGGCACGAATGAGGAAGCGTGGAGCGCGGAACGTACATCATCCCGGCGATTTGTCACTCGCAGGGATAAAAAGATGCTTTCCCGCTTTGAATCTCAAAACTCAAACCTTCGGAATTTCACCACAGAGGCACGGAGGCGCAGAGAAAATCATTCAGAAAGTCCTAACATTGTCCGCAGGATGCCGAAAGTTTCCCGGGATTATCGTCGTTCCCGAAGTAGAGCGGGTCTCAGACCCGCTCTACCTCTGCGGAAGATCAACGTGCAGCCTCTGCGTCTCCGTGCCTCGGTGGTGAAAATTTCGGAGAATCGCTAGTTCTTCCAGGTCGTGACGGTGTCGACCAGCGCCTCCATGCATTCGAGCTTGGCGTGCGGCTGGATGCCATGGCCGAGATTGAAGATATGGCCGGCGCTGCCGCGCATCGCTTCGAGCAGCCGCGCGGCCTCGCGCCGGACGATCTCGGGCGTGGTGTTGAGCAGCACGGGATCGAGATTGCCCTGCACGGCGACATTGGCCGGCAGCGTGCGGCGGACGATGGCCAGGTCGGAAGTCCAGTCGACGCTGAGCACGCGCGCGCCGCTGAACGCCTGGTCAGTGAGATGAGGTGCGGTGCCCTTGGCGTAGAGGATGACGGGGAAATCGCGGGGCAGCGCGGCGATGATCCGCCGGATCCACTGCAGCGAGGCCGCCTCGTAGTCGGGGCCGGCGATGATGCCGCCCCACGAGTCAAAAATCTGGATCGCATCGGCGCCGGCCCGGATCTGCATCTGGAAATATGCGATCAGCGCGGCGGTGAGCTTCTCCAGCAGCGCGTCGAACAGCGGGCGGTCGGTGTAGAAAAGCCGCTTGCTGAGTTCGAACTCCTCGGAGCTGCCGCCCTCGATCATGTAGGTCGCGAGCGTCCACGGGGAGCCCCCGAAACCGAGCAACGCCTTCTGGCCGGCGAGTTCCTTCTTCAGCAGGGCGAGCGTGTGCGCGACGTAGGCCAGGCGCTCCGGTACCGCTTCCGCCGGCGCGAGGGCCTCGATCTGGGCGCGCGTTTCGAGACGGTAGTCCATGCCGATGCCGCCCTCGTCACGGAAATGGTAGCCCTGGCCGAGCGCCTCGGGGATGACGAGGATGTCGGAGAACAAAATGGCCGCATCGAGCCCGGAAAAACGGCGGAGCGGCTGGAGCGTGACCTCGGTCGCCAGCGTGGGCGTGCGGACCATTTCGAGGAAGGAGGACTTGGCCTTGAGCGCGCGATATTCGGGCAGATAGCGGCCGGCCTGACGCATAACCCAGAGGGGCGGACGGTCGAGTTTTTCACCGGCACAGGCGGCGAGGAAGCGTTCGCGGGAAGTCATGGATCGAGAAGCGTCAGGCGGTGGGGCGATAATTGGAAGCCTGCGATGGCGGCCGGACGCCGACTTTGAAACGGTGCTGCAGCTTGCGATCGAAATGGATGACGATCGCCGAAAGGGCGAAGGTCAGGATGAGGACGGCATAGGCTTTGAACTCGCCGGGAACGAAATGCCGCAACGGCGCGTAAAGCGTGAGGATGACGGCGTGCGCGAGGTAGACGGGATAGGACCAGGCAGCGAGCGAGCCATCGACCCGGTTGCGTTTCGAAGCCGTGAAAATAAACGGCAGGGCGAGTCCGATGAAGGCATAGTAGCGCCAGTCCTGAAAACGCAGCAGTCCGGCAGCGCTGTAAAACAGGACGGCGCCGACCGTCACCGCCGTCAAAATCCAGCCGATCGGGCCGGCCCATTTGGCGAATTGCGGCAGAGGTTCGAGGCGCGTGAGGAGGTGATACGCGAAAATCCCGCCCATGAAAAACACCCAGGTGGCGGGTGCGAAGTAGTAGAGCCAGGCGCTCCAGTGTCCGCCGAAGCCAAACCAGATCGCGCAGCGGATGATCACCGCGGCGACAAAGAGCCCGGCTTGGGTTCCGAGTCGCAGCCGGAGGACAAACGGAGCGAAAATATAAAACAGGATTTCGATCGCGATGCTCCAGGCCGGCTGGATCGCGATCAGTTGATTGACGTGCGAGACCTGGGGGTTGCCGACGAGCTCGGCCCAGTCGGAGCCGAGGATCACGAGATTTGACGCGCCGGCCCAGAGCCGGCTGGGGATGCTGTCCGAGGCCGCCCAGGCGACCAGCGCGCCAAGAGGATGGCCGGCGACGAGCCAGTAGACGGACGAAACGACGAGAAAGAAGGCGAGCAGCATCCAGTAGACCGGAAAAAGGCGCAGGAACCGGTTGAAATAGAAATCCCGCTGATGCGTTTGATACCGGGTGGTCAACACGAGGGCCATGTAGAAGCCCGAAATCAGGTAGAACGTTTCCACGGCCATCACGCCGTTGCCGAAAAAACTCAGGCCGAAAAAGGGCCCGACGTGGGCGGCGATCACCGAAAGCGCCAGGACTAGCCTTAAGATGCCCATGAGCGGCCCGCTTAAAGCGGCGCAAGCCAGTCGCGGGGCTTCAGGAAAAATTCGTAGAGCCGCGCTTCCGGCGAGCCCGGGTCTGGGTGGTAATCGTAGTCCCAGCGCACGAGCGGCGGGAGCGACATGAGGATGCTTTCGGTGCGACCGCCACTCTGGAGCCCGAAGAGCGTGCCGCGGTCCCAGACGAGATTGAATTCCACGTAGCGCCCGCGCCGGTAGAGCTGGAAGCGCCGCTCGCGTTCACCGTGCGGCATGGCTTTGCGCCGGGCGACAATCGGCCGATAGGCGGGCAGGAAGGCGTCGCCGACGCTGCGGGTCAGCGCGAAGCTGGCGTCGAAGCCGAGTTCATTGAAGTCGTCGTAGAACAGCCCGCCGATGCCGCGCGGCTCCTGGCGGTGCTTGAGGAAGAAATAGTCGTCGCATGCCTTCTTCATCCGCGCGTGCAGGGTCACGCCGAACGGTGCGACCGCGGCGCGGGCGGTGCGGTGCCAGTGCACGGCGTCCTCCTCGAAACCGTAGTAAGGCGTGAGATCGAAGCCGCCGCCGAACCACCACAGCGGCGCCGGATCGGTCCGGCCGGCGATGAAGAAACGGACGTTGGCGTGGGCCGTGGGGACGTACGGATTGCGCGGGTGGAGGACGAGCGAAACGCCGAGCGCCTACCAGGCCGTGCCGGCCAGCTCCTGCCGGTGCGCGGTGGCGGAGGCGGGCAGGGTGGCGCCCTGCACGTGCGAAAAGGCCACGCCGGCTTTTTCAAATACGCAGCCTTCGGTCAGCAGACGCGTGCGGCCGCCGCCGCCCTCGGCGCGGGTCCAGACATCCTCGTGAAAGCGACCGGAGCCGTCCTCCGCTTCGAGCGCGCCGCAGATCCCGTCCTGCAGGGAAAGCAGGTAGGCTTTGATGGCGGCGACGTCGGGTGAAGACATGAAAGGAAAAAGGCCGAGGGAAAGGAGAACGCGGAACGGTGGAGAGAACGAGAACGATTTTGGAGAGGAGATTGATTCGGAAGCCAGGGAGCCCGGCGAACCGAACGTCCAACGTTGAACATTCAACGTTCAACTCGGAAACAGTCCCAATTTGGCGGGGCCCTGGACGGAGCTCGAGCGGAGGGGCGTTCTCTACCGACGCCTGGCCCAACTCCGAAGATC
>CALFNJ010000623.1 GCA_937902865.1 uncultured Opitutaceae bacterium | reverse complement strand
CTCCGGCCGCTCGGGGCGCGGGCCCACCAGGCTCATGTCGCCCTTGAGCACGTTCCAGAACTGCGGGAGCTCGTCGATGTTCATGCGCCGCATGAAGCCGCCAACGCGCAGGCGGCGCGGGTCGTCCTTCACGGTCCAGCCCACCTTGCCGCCCGCCTCGGCGTTCATCTTCATGCTGCGGATCTTGTAGATCCAGAACTCGCGCCCGCGGCAGCCGAGGCGGCGCTGGCGGTAGATGATCGGGCCGGGGCTCTCGAGATAGACCAGCAGGCCGAAGATCGCGATGAACGGCGCGCTCAGGAGCAGGCCGACGACGCCGCCAACCCAGTCCACCATCTGCTTGACCAGCGCGTTCAGCGGATTGTCGAGCGGCGAATACGACAGGCCGAGCACCGGCACGCTGCTGACCGTCTGCAGGCGCAGGCACGACAGCATGATCTGGAAGCAGCTCGGGATGACCTTGAAATCGATCATCTCCTTCTCGCAGAGATTCGCGAGGGCCACGGTTTCGCCGGCCGCGGCGTTCATGTCGGCGAGGATGACCATGTCGACCGAATGCTCGCGGAGGATGTCCGGCACGCGGTCGGCCTCACCGAGCTTGCGGACGAAGACCGAGCGCCGGCCGGAGCTCGTGGCTTCCTGGAGCGGCACATAGCCGATGATCTCGTAGGGATGGCGGTGGTCGTCGAGAATCGCGCGGGCGAGCGAGCGCGCCGCGTCCGACCAGCCCACGAACAGCACGCGCTGCCGCAGGCGCGAAGCCAGCACCTCGGTGCCGACCACCTTGCTCAGCGCCATGCGCCAGAGGACGAACGAGGTCGTGAGGACGGCGAACGCGAGCAGCACGTAAATGCGGCTGATCTCGCGCTCCGTGCGCAGCAGCCAGGAGACCGCCATGCAGACGAGGAGCCAGGTGAGCGCCGTGCGCAGCACCATCGTCGCGATCTGCCGGAAGCGGAGGATGCGGTGCAGATCGTAGATCTGGCGATGCGGCAGCAGCATGAGGAACAGCACCGCGCCCAGCGCGGCGTGGCCGAGATAACCGGTCCAGTCGATCGCCGTGGCCGGCATCGTGCCGAAGTGCACCAGCCGCGTCTCGAACCGCAGCCAGCTGCTGAAGGCGAGGGCCAGGACCGTGACGACCGCGTCGCCCAGCAGTGCCGCGAACAGCACGGGTGTGGCGACCGGGTGCGTCCGCACCGGGCGAGTGGCAGGCAGGAAGGCCGCGGGAGCGGCGGCGACGGCAGGTTGTGACCTCATGGTGTTGGCGCTTTCTGTTTTAAACTGACTCTGACTTTCGATCCCTCCGACCAAGCGCGCCCGGGGTCCGGCTGCGGCGCGCATCGACTCGGCGAGGCCGGAACGGTTCCGGCTCGAACGGTGCTAAATTTTCAACGTTTCAGTGACGGTGGCCGAGGCTGCTGGGGGCCGGCGATTTACGCCGCCGCGCCTCAGGAATTATAATAGTAATAATAGTGGTCGCCCGCGCCGCGGCTGCTGACCTTGTTCAACACGATGCCCGTCGCGCGCTGGCGGCCGACCTCTTCGAGCAGCCGCAACGCGCGGCGGACCATGCGGCGCGGCGTGCGGCCGGCGTGGGCGACCACGACGATGGTGGGGACGTCGCGGGCGATGTAGAGGGAGTCGCTCACCGCGAGCAGCGGGGCGGAATCGATCACGACGCGGTCGTAGGCCGCAAGGGCGCGGCGAATGATCTCTCCCATCCCGCCCTTCGCGAGCAGCTCCGCGCAGCCCGGCTGATGCTTCCAGTCGCCGAGGCGGAACAGGTTGTCCACCGGCGTGCGCTGCACCGCCTCGCTGAACCGCTCCGGATCGCGGAGGCAGTCCGAAAGGCCGGGCTTCTCGTTCGGATCGTCAAAGAGCCACTGCAAACTCGGCCGGCGGAGGTCGCCGTCGATCAGCAGCGTGCGCAGCCCCTGCTGGGCAAACGCCGCGGCGCAGTTCAGCGAGCAGAAGCTCTTGCCCTCCGCCGGCACCGCGCTGGTGAACAGGATGCAGCGGCGCAGGCCGCCCTCCGCGTCCGCCAGGGTCAGCGAGGTGCGGAGGGAGCGAAATGCCTCCGCCTGCGCGGACGCGGGCTCGCGCAGCACGAGCGGCGGCGACTTCAGCCGGCGATGGCGGGAGCGCGGCACGGCCGTCAGCACCGGCAGGCCGGAGAACGACTCCGCCTCGTCCACCGAGGCGAGCGAGTTGTCCATCGCGCGCGTGGCGAGCGCGAGGCCGCAGCCGAAGAAGAGGCCGACGGCGAGCGAGAGCGCCAGCAGCAGGCGCGGACGCGGGTGCGTGGAACGGACCGGCACCGGCGGCGGCTCGACGACGCGGATGTCGATGCCGTCCACGTCGTTTTCGGAAATCAGACCGTGGCTGACGTCGGACTGCTTCAACTCTTGGAGAATTTTCTGGTAGGCGTCGGAATTCGCCTGCGCGTCGCGTTCGAGCGCGTGATAGGGAATTGCAATGCGGTCGAGTTCGAGCGCGGCCTTCTCCTGCTCGGCCAGCGAGGCCTCGAGCGCGGCCTCCGTCGCCTTCGTGGCTTCGTAGGATTGCGCGAGCCGGTCGCTCGCCTTGCGCAGCGCGGTATGCAGCGAATCGCGCAGTTCCTGGAGCTGGCTCTTGCCCTGGATCATCGTCGGATGCAGCGGGCCGTAACGCTGCGCGAGCGTGGCCACCTGCGCCTCCTGCTGCGTGACCTGCTTTCGCAGATCGAGAATCTCCGGCAGGTCCGCGATCGCGTGGATCGTCAGCAACTGGTCCGGATCACGCTGCGCGAAATCCTTCACCCGCGCCTGCTCGGCTTCCATCGACATCCGGGTGTTCTTCGCCGCGGCCACCTGCTGGTTCAGTTCACGCAGGCGCTCGACCACGATGTTCTGCCGGTCCTGCAGGGAGACGGCGTTGTACTTGTCGCGATAGCCCTCGAGCTTCTCCTCGGAAACCCGGAAGTCCTCCCCCACCCGCTTCGCCTCCGCCAGCAATTGCTCGCGCGACGAGGCGGAGTCCCGGCGCCGGCCTTCGCGCGACTGGCGGAAGAATTCGTCGATCACCGCCTGCGTCAGCTGCTGCGCGCGCTGGGGCGTGTGGGCATCAACCGAGACCGAAATCATCCGGCTGCCGCGGATCACGTTCACATGGACCATGCCGGTGAGGCGGCGGGCGAGCTCGTCCTCCGACGGCGTGACGACGGCGGGAGCGCCGGCGCTGGCCGGCGCGGCCGAGGCCGCAGGCTCCGCCTTGCCGTGGTCGAGCTTCACGAAATGCAGGGCGCTGTCCGCCACGCCGCCGACCCAGCGACCGAAGTCGCTGTCGGGCAGAAACCCCGGCGCCGCCGGCTGCGTGAACGCTGGATCCTCCGCGAGATGGAGCTCGCGGATGACACCGAGCAGCACCGGTCGGCTCGCGAGCTTCAGCTCGATCGTCTTCAGGTTGTCGAGCGTGTCGACCTCCGTGAGGTTCTGGCCCTGGCGGGCCGGCTGCTCGATCTCGAGCAACGCGTTGGACGTGTAGATCGGCCGCGTGACGTGCAGGTAGAGCGCGGCCGCGCCGAGCGCGAGCAGGATGCACACGCCGATCTTGCCGATGTTGTCGCGGAACAGGTGCACGATCGCCTGCGGATCGATCGTGCCGCTGCCCGCGCCGGACGCAGCGTGGCGTTCTTCCCGCGCGGACGCGGCGTAATCATATCCTCCCGGCTTGGCTTGATCGAAGTTCATCGGAGATCGTGGATGTCGCGTGAACCGCAGTGCCGCCGAAGTCCGGCATTTCGAAAAAATGAAATGCCGAGCCTCACGCCCGCCCGGGATTCGACGCGCGCCGCCTGCTGTCCGTGTTCACGTTTGCGCGGATAGAACGCCATGCGGCGTGCTTTGTTCCGGAACGATTCCGGCGCGCAAGACTAAGTCACGCGCCCCATTTCACATCGGAAAAATTTTTGAAAACTCCCCCATGCCGGAGGATTTTTTCCCGGTCCGCGCGTGGAGAATTTCCCCGGCAACGCGCGCGCGCGCTCAGACGAGTTCGAGCTTGAGAATCTCCGGCGGGCAATTCAACCGCACCGGCGCCGCGATGCAGCCGATGCCCGCGCTGACGAGCAGCGTGCGGTTGCCGTCGCGCGAAAATTGTCCGTGCACGTATTTGCGGCCGAGCGTCGGCAGCACCAGCGCCTGACCGAGCGGGCAGATTTGTCCGCCGTGTGTATGGCCCGCGAGGTGAAGCAGATCGGGCGCGGCGTAGTGGTCCCACACATCCGGCTCGTGCCCGAGCACGATTTTCCAGCCGGGCCCGTCGCACAGTGAAAGCTGCTGCGGCGCGCAGAGCGCGGACGGCAGGCCGATCAGCTTCAGGCCGTTCCAGTCCTCCGCCGCGTTGTTCAGCGTGACCAATCCGCCCGCGCGCGCCTGCTCGATGATGCGCGCGGTCTGGCCGCCGGCCATGTCGTGATTTCCCGGTGCATAAACCGTGGGACATCCCGGCTTCCAGTGCGCGAGCAGTCCGTCGAGGTCCATCTGCGGATGATGCGCGAGATCGCCGCCCATCAGCACGAGATCGGGCTGCTCCGCCTGGACGCGCGCGCTCAGCGCCTTCGCTTCCTCGGGGCCGAAGGCGTACCCGTAGTGCAGATCGCTGATGAACAGGATCGTCTTCCCCGCCCAGCCCGCCGGCGCGGGAATCTTCACCGGGCGCACGACGCAGGTGCCGGGAAAGGAAGAGACCTCGGTCCAGAGCGTGACTCCCGCCGCCGCCACGCCGGTGCCGGCGAGCGTGCGGAGAAAATGGCGGCGGGACATCATGGCCATGGTGGACGGATAGAAATGGAGAAGAGAAATAGACGAAGCGAACGAACAAGCGACGACCGACCTGAATTGCCGAACAGACAGCCGCGAACCCCTGCGACCCACGGAGCGCCGCTTTGTTTCGCGAGCAACATTCATGCTCACGCGCGTTTGCACAAGTGCCGGTCGGAGATGTCCGCGCAATCGCTCGGCGCGGCGGTTTTTCCGTCAGTTTTTCATGCGAAAAATGCCCGAGGCACGGCAGTCGATTCGGAGGTAGGGCGAGGCGTCCCCGCCGAGCCGTAGGCCAGGTCTTCGACCTGGCCGGGCGGGTCGGAGACCCGTCCTACTGCCCCGGCTCACCGGGGACGGTTCGCCCTACCTTGAATCACCGGGCGGGTGGTGCCGCTGAGGGTTGCTCCTGCGACGGACTCGAAAAACGGGTCGGAGACCCGCTCTACCTCGAGCCGAGAGCCTTCGGCCTCTCGCCTTCGCGGCGGCGGCCGATCAACCGACCTTCCGAGCTTCCGGACTGCTGGCCTCGTCGCCGGTCGCGGTCTCCGACTTTTCTACGGGATGATCATGAAAGCCCTCGTGGTCTTCGCGCCCCTCCGGCGCCCGCCAGATTAGCCAGCCCACGAAGAGCACTGAAAGCGCCAGGACACCCGCGACGATGAAGAAAGTGGCTGACATGGGGTTGGGAAAATCAAACGGGTGCCCGCGGTTTTCTTCAAATCCCAATTTAGAAACGCGACGGATGGCGTGGTTATCTGGAACTCAGGAACTTGGGAATCGATCCGCCGGATTTCTGCAAGGCTCGTTCCTGATTTCCTGAGTTTCAGATGAGAAATTTTCCGAATTTTGCACGAACCGGCATCTCCGTTTCGTGCAGGATTCCGCCGCGTTTTGGCGCAGGAAAATTCCGACCGCGACAGCGCAACGGTTTGGAAAAGCCCGCTCGCTTGGCACGGATCGCGCAAGGATCAGACCAGGCGTATTCGGTTGGTAGGGCGGGTTCGTCGCAGCCCAGCCTCAAGCGAGGCGGCGGCGGGCTCGCCCTACCTTGGTTTTCGCCGCCTGCCTGCGGCAGGACGGGAAAACGACACGAAATGACGCGCTGGAATTTCCGCAGCGAAACTCTCGCCGATTTTTCCTTCCTCCTCTTCCGACCCGTCTCTCACCGATGCCATGCGCTCGCGCGGAAAACATTCCCTGCCTCCGTTTCCGCTCCTCTTTCTCACCGCGCTCGGCTTCGGGCTCTCCCTCATTCTCCTGATCATGCTGGCCTCGATGACTCCCGCACTCGGGCAGCCGGCGGAGAAGGTTGAGCCGCCCGCGCCGGGCACGCCCGGCAATCGTCCGAGCGCCCCTCCCACCACCGTCAACGGCACGGTGAGCGCGCGTAACGATCAGGCGACGGTCCAGACCCTCACGGTCGATGGCCGCACGCTGCAGGTGAGCGCCAGCACCACGATCACGAAAGCCGGCCAGACGATCCGGCTCGGCGACATCGCCGTCGGCGACCGCGTTTCCGTCACCACGCTCCCCGGCACCGGCGGCCAGCCCCAGGCCGTCACGATCACCGTTCTTCCGGGCCTTCCGTAAGAACGCACAGAGCCATAGCACCCAAGAAAGTAGATAGGTAGATAAGACAGACAGAACGCACCAAGCACAGAGAGTTGGTGCGGGGAGCGTGGTGGTCGGTTTCGGTTCTGGTTCTCGATCCGGGTTTTTTATCTGGAACTCAGGAAGTCAGGACGAAGGCAGGTCGGATCACGCCTGAGGGAGGGCGACCCGGTTGGTGCAGAAGCCACCGAAGCACGGAAGTAATGCTTCATCTCTCACTCATAATGGATCGACCTCTGTGTTTCTGCGGCTCTGCGCGAACCGGATCGAATGATTGATCGGCTCGATCGATGGATTGTGCGGAACCCTCGGCAGATAAATGGGAACTATGGATTAGCCGGCGCGCCCTGTTTCGTCTGAAACGCCGGCGGTCTGCATGGAGGAAGCAAGCAACGTCTGCGTGACGCCACCCGCGGAACGTAACGGTGGCCCTGCTTCCAACGTCAGGCGGTTTGTTCCGTTCACGTTCCAATTGTGCCGGCCGTCTTGCCTTCCTTTCTTCGCTGCCTTGCCTGCCTGAGCTCACGCATTTTTCTCCAATGAATCCCTCTGCCGCGGCGCATGTCCCAGCGTCATCCTCTTCCGCTGCCTCCGCCGCCTCGTCCGATTCCGCTGTCCGCCCCGGGGCGTTGCACCACGTGTTGTTCGTGGAAAACCACAAGCCCACCCGGACGGCGCTGACCACCCTCCTCCGGCGCCAGGGTTACGAAGTGACCGTCGCCGAATGCGTGACCGAAGCGGTGCGGCTCGCGCGCGACCACACTTTCGACGTCCTCGTTTCCGATCTCGGCCTGCCTGACGGCGACGGTTGCATGCTCCTGCGTGAGCTCCGGAAACGTCAGCCCAAGCTCGCTGGTATTGTCGTCAGCGGACACGGTCTCGACAGCGACATCGAACGCACCCGCAGCGCAGGTTTCGCCGAGCATCTCACGAAACCCGTGAGCGTCGACGCCCTGAAGCAGGCGTTCGCCCGGCTGCTCGGGAAATAGGACGTGAATTTCGCGCCGCGGCGCGGAAGGTAGGGACGGGCGGCCCGCCCGTCCGTTTCGGCTCCGTCTACCGTCGATCCCATTCGAAGCGATCTCCGGAGATTTACCACAAAGGCACAAAGGCCGGATCGGCTTCGTGCTCTTTGTGCCTTTGTGGTGAATCTCCGAGGATTGAAGGATCCCGGGTTTGGCTCCACCAATCCTCGAGCCCGGACGGGCGGGCCGCCCGCCTCTACCTCAGAGTTAGGTTTCCTCCGCGCTTCTGCGTCTCTGTGCGAGACTTCAGCTTTCGTTACTATCGGTGGAATGATTCGGACGAAAAGTACCGGCAATGTCCGGAGAGACGAGCGGAGCGAAAGCGCGCATTCTTTCCGTGGCGTCCGATCCGACCTAGCCGTCGCGCCGAGTTCGGCCCGATGGCGGGCGGATGCGCGTTGGGGCACCGTGCGGAACGATGAAAACCCGAGCCGCCCGCCTCTTCCGCCCTATCCCTTTCCGCGGTGCCGGACTTCCCGTCCAATATTTGAGCCAGGCTCAAAATCTGGCCCAGAATGAGAAATAGATGAAAGATGAATGAATGAATGATCGATTAGATGAATGAAGCAGGCAGCTGGGGGGTTTTAGGTCCCTCCGGCCAGCTTGCGTCGAAAGCAGCAGGGCCTGCCGGGTCATTCCGGTGGGCCCTGTCTTTTTGGCGGGGGTATATTATCTGGAGCTCAGCAAATCCGGCACGGATCGAAGGTGGGGCGGATTATCCCTAATCCGCCGTAACCGTCATCCGCGTTTCACGACCGACGGAGCCGAACCGGCGCGTTAGGGATAACGCGCCCCACCTTCCGATGTAGGGGCGTCCCTTGGGACGCCCGTCCGAGATCCAAGCTTGAACCCGGGCGTCCAAGGGACGCCCCTACAATGAATCGGTCTCATCCTTCGCGCTCTTCGCGGCTTCGCGTGACACGAACCGATGACCGTTTCCGTTCCTGATTTCCTGAGTTCCAGATATGCGATTGCAGCAGGTCGATCATTCGCCTCGTCCAGGATTCAAGGATTCAGACTGGAAAAAATGTCTGCCGTGGTCAGCTTCCCTGATCATGAAACGCCCCGCCCTGATCGCTTCCTCCCTCGTCGGCGCCGCTGCCCTCGTCGCCGTTGCGCTGGCCGTTGACGCCAAAAAACCGGAACCGGCCGTGGTCGCCGGCGCCTCCTGCCCGATCGATGGACCGACCTCGGCGTGCGGGCTACCCTCCAGCGTGGTGATCGACATGTCGAAGACGGCGGTGCAGCACACGGATGCCGAGTGGCAGAAGCTGCTGACGCCGATGCAATACCAGGTGGCGCGCCAGCAGGGCACCGAGGCGCCGTTCGCCAATGAGTATTGGGACAATCATGCCGACGGCGTCTATTTTTCCGCCTGCAGCGACACGCCGCTGTTCGACAGCCGCGACAAGTTCAACAGCGGCACGGGCTGGCCGAGCTTCACCAAGCCGATCCAGACGGAGTTTGTCGCGGTCAGCCGCGACACCAGCCACGGCATGACCCGCGACGAAGTGCATTGCACCGTCGACGGCGGCCATCTCGGCCACGTCTTCGAGGACGGCCCGGAGCCGACCGGCCTGCGCTACTGCATCAACTCCGCCTCGCTGCGCTTCGTGCCGCGCAAGGAGTACGAAGCCTGGGTGGCGAAGCACAGCATGACCACCACGACGGTGGCGGCGAAACCCTGACGCTCCCGCGTCGGGTCTGCCTGCCCGTCCGTTCCGGCCTCGTGTCCTCCTCCACTCCGGGCCGTCTGCCGAACGTAGGGGCGTTCCTCGCGGACGCCCATCCGCTCCGCCCACCAAATCGGCCCGTCCCAACCGCCACGGCGCGGCGCCGATCCGACCTTCCGCCGGAGGCTTTCCTGGGCGGAACGTGGAAGGCGCAGCGCAAGTTCGTCGATCATCTGGCCCGCGCAACCTCCTCCTTCGCGGGAACCGCCACCCTCACCTCCGATCGCTTTCACGAGGAAGGCCATCTCACCCTCGGCGCCTCGCGCCTGCACGCCACGCGCGCGTATCGGCTGAGCGCGACGCCGCAAGGCATCATGGTCAGCTTTCCCGACGGCTCCGAATTCATCGCCCTTACCCGCGCCGCCTCGCAAAAGGTTCTCCACGTCTGCGGCGCCGACACCTACGTCGGCCGCTTCTTCTTCGTCGACTCGACCACCTGGGTCGAAGCCTGGCGGGTCACCGGCCCGCGCAAGCACTACACAAGCCTGACGCGGTACACCGCTCTTCCGAGCAGGAAGTCCGAGGCCTGAGCCGACAAGGTAGGGCGAGGCGTCCCCGCCGAGCCGCGGCTCACCGGGACGGTTCGCCCT
>CALFNJ010000622.1 GCA_937902865.1 uncultured Opitutaceae bacterium | reverse complement strand
AACGGATGAGGGCACCCACGGAACACACGGAAATAGGAATTCAGGATCGAATTTTCCGTGTGTTCCGTGTGTTCCGTGGGCAATCCCTCCGTTCCTGATTTCCTGAGTTCCAGATGGATCCCTCCCCAGGGCCGGGCCTCGGGTGCGATTCGCCCGGATATGGCGCTTGACGCCCAAAAACCCAGCTCTTTACTCCCTCGTTTTTCGCGCGAGTCGCGGGCGTTTTTGCCGACGCCCCTGGTTCACGCCAAACTCTTCCTCCCATGGCCAATCCGAAACGCAAACAGTCCAAACGTCGCAGCGCCAACCGCCGCGCAGGTAATGCCTTCAAGGCGCCCGAGTTCGCCAAGGATCCGACCGACGGCAGCGTTTTCCGGCCGCATCGGGTGAATCCGAAGAACGGCATGTATCGCGGCCGTCAGGTGCTGAACGTCGAGGTCTAAGCCTCGCGTCCACGCTTTTTCCACCATCCCAGCGATGGTCAATCCCTCGGGCGCAACCGGGCGCATCGCTGTCGATGCCATGGGGGGCGACCTCGGCCCGGCCGAGGTGGTCGCAGCCGTCAAACTCGCGTTCGACGAGTTTCCGGAGCTCAACCCCATCACGCTCGTCGGAGAGGAGTTTCTCCTCAATCCGCTCGTCGCCGACGCCGGCCTCAGCGGTGATTCGCGGCTGAAGGTGTTCCACGCGCCGGATGTCATCACGATGGATGACAAGCCGTTGATGGCGCTGAAGCGGAAGAAGGACTCGTCGATGGTCCGCGCCATCGAGCTGGTGAAGTCCAATGAGGCCAGTGTCGTCGTCAGCTGCGGCAACACCGGCGCGCTCATGGCCTGCGGCACGCTCCGGCTGCGCACGATGGAGGGCGTCGACCGCCCTGCCCTCGCCGCCGTCGTCCCGCGCGAAGGCGGTCCTTTCATTCTCATCGACGCCGGCGCCAACCCGGAGGCCAAGGCGGACCACCTGGTCCACAACGCCATCCTCGGCAGCCATTACTGCCACGTCGTCCTCGGCGTCAAAAACCCGCGCGTCGGGCTGATGACCATCGGCACCGAGGAGGGCAAGGGCAACACGCTCGTCGCCGAGACGCACGAGCTGCTCAAGCGGGTCGGCAGCGTCCTCAATTACACCGGCCCGGCGGAGGGTTTCCACGTGTTCGAGGACCATGTCGACGTGCTGGTCTGCGACGGCTTCGTCGGCAACGTGCTGCTGAAGAGCTGGGAATCCCTGTCCCGCTTCTTCTCCACGCTCCTCAAGGACGAGCTCAGCACCAATCCCCTCCGCATGGCCGGCGCGCTGCTTTCCCAGGGCGCGTTCGACGCCCTCAAGCGCCGGATCAACCCGGAGCGCTACGGCGGCGCCCCGCTCCTCGGCCTGCGCGGCAACATTCTCAAGGCGCACGGTTCCAGCAACCGCCACGCGATCAAGAGCGCGATCCGCGCCGCCAGCCAGATCATCAAGAACGATATGAACCATCGCATCGAGGCCGACGTGGCCCGGGCGAATGCCTTGCTCCGGCCGCCGGGAGTTTGAAAGCAACCCCGCCCGTGCCCTCCTCTTCCCGCGCCAAGCCGGCCGCGCCCGTTTCCACCGTCATCCTCGGCACTGGTTCCTTCGCTCCCGCCGGGGTCCTGACCAACGCCGAGCTGTCCCAGCGGATGGACACGTCGGACGAATGGATCGTCACCCGCACCGGCATTCGCGAACGCCGCATCGCCGGCCCGGGCGAATCCACTTCGGACATGGCCGTGCAGGCCGCCGCCGCCGCGCTGGCGGACGCCAAGCTCGCTCCGGCTGAGATCGATCTGCTGATCGTCGCCACGATCACCCCCGACCTGACGATGCCCGCGACCGCCTGCATGGTGCAGGCCAAGCTCGGCCTGCCCACCACGGCGGCCTGCTTCGACGTCAACGCCGCGTGCTCCGGCTTCCTGTACGCGCTCGACACCGCATGCGCCATGATCGGCTCGGGCCGCTACCGTCACGCGCTTGTCATCGGCGTCGAGAAGCTTTCGACCATCGTCGACTGGACCGACCGCACCACCTGCGTGCTCTTCGGCGACGGCGCCGGTGCCGTGGTCGTCGGGCCGTCCTCCAAGCCGGACGTTGGTCTGCTTGGCACCCGCCTCGGCGCCCTCGGGGAAAACGTCGAGCTGCTCTACATTCCCGGCGGCGGCAGCGCTGCGCCGGCGACCCCGGAATCGCTCAAGGCCGGCGCCCACACGATCAAGATGAAGGGCAAGGAAGTCTTCAAACTCGCCGTCCGCGTGATGGAGGAGTCCGCCCGGGATATTTTGGAACAACACGGGTTGCGTGCTGATCAGATTGATTGCGTGGTCCCCCATCAGGCCAATCTCCGCATCATCGAGGCAATCGCCCAATACCTGGAGCTCCCGCTCGACCGGTTCTTCATCAACGTCGGGCGCTATGGCAACACCTCCGCCGCCTCGATCCCGCTTGCCCTCGATGAGGCGCGTCGCGCCGGCCGGATCAAGAACGGCGATCTCACGCTGCTCGTGGCATTTGGGGCGGGCTTGACCTACGGAAGTGCCCTGATTCGCTGGTAAGACTTTTTTTCCGATGCGTCTCCCCTTCGCCCGCACCTCGCTGGTTTCCACTGTCTGTGCCGCCGCTTTCTCCCTGCTGGCGCTGGATTCCGCCCGGGCTGACCTGGTCTGGACCCCGTAGTCGTGCTGGTTGATCGAGGGCGGCTGCCTGTCCGGGCTCAGCGGCGACGAAGGCCGGAACGCCGTCGACATGATG
>CALFNJ010000621.1 GCA_937902865.1 uncultured Opitutaceae bacterium | reverse complement strand
GGTTCGAGGTGGAACGCGTTGTCCCTAACGCGTTGAGAGACGTTGCCGACGTTTGACCCAGGACGGAGCCAACAACGCGTTAGGGACAACGCGTTCCACCTCGGAGATGGCAGAACTGAAACGGCCCCGCACGCCGCGTGCAGCTTGCCATGATGGAACGGGAAAACCTGAATGCGCGGGTGCGCTTTCTCCCCTCTCGCGTTTTCTCCGCCCGTAGTCGGTGGCGAAATCGACTCGGTCGGGCGGGAAGCGTGGCGCTGACGGTTTTCTCGGTGCTCGCGGCGTCGGTTGCTTTCGGCGCCGCCGCGGCCATCGAGTCCAACGCACCCGTTCCCCTTCGCTTCGCGCCACAGGATGACAGCGTCTTGCTCGCGCCATTCCTCCCGCCAAAAAGCGATCTTACCGGTTGTGCGGTGCTGATCGTCCCTGGATCCGCTGCGGATGTCGGCCGCGAAACCCAGCTGGCAAAATGGCTGAACACACAGGGAATCGCCGCCTTCATCCTGCGCCGCAGTCCGACAGCGGTGGACCAGAACCTCACGGCAGCCGATCTCGCTCAGGCCCTGCGTTACCTGCGCGAGCATGCCGCCGCCTTGGGTCTCTCTTCCCGGCACGTGGGCCTGCTCGGCTTCGGTCACGGTGCGGAACTAGCAGCGGCGGCGCTGGCCGCTCCCCACGATCTCGGGCCGGCTGGCTCGTCGGCGCCGGAGACCGTGGATCACACCCTCACTCGTCCCGCTTTTCTCGCGCTGATCGGCGGTGCATCGCTGCCCACGGTCGGAAAAGGCGAGTGGCCTCCGACATTTCTCGTTGGCTCCGCCCGATCCAGCGACGGCATGTCGTCCATGATCGAACTGTGGGGCCGGCTCCGCACCGCGCGCGTGCCAGTCGATGCTCACTTTTTCGCGCGGGCCGACGTCGCCTCGGGTCTCGCCGCCGATCAGGCGTCGCTCGGCCCCTGGCCCGAGATGCTGCATGCCTGGTTGCGCGCGTCGGGCTTTCTCACCGAGGCGCCCCGGCTCGCGCTCAAAGGCATGGTTTACCTCGACGGACAGCCGCTGGCGGCGCAATCCGTAGGGTCTGCTGTGGCCAAGCCCAACCAGGCCATCAGCACGACCAATGGATATGTGGAAGTGCTGCTCACCCCCGGAGCCTTTTTGCGGATCGGGCACAATAGCGAAGTGCGGCTGACTTCGGCTAGTTTAGCCGGCGTTACGCTACAGGTGAATCGGGGATCGGCGCTAGTAGAAGTCGCGGATTTGGTAGACGGTTCCGCGCTCACGGTGGATCTGGACAACGCCATTACCGCGATCCA
>CALFNJ010000620.1 GCA_937902865.1 uncultured Opitutaceae bacterium | reverse complement strand
GCCAAACTCAACGCTAGCTATCACGCGACGAAGACCACGATAATCCAGTTCAACACGAACTATAACGCGCGGCGCGTGACCGCGCAGGGTCACCGGATGCCGCACATCGTCTCGAACTTCGGACTCAAGCACGACCTGGCCGACAGGAAGACCTCCCTGATCTTCACGCTATCGGACGTGTTCGACTCGATGCACGAGCGGACCGTCATCGACACGCCCACGCTGCACGACGACGTCACGCGCCGCCGCAGCGCCCGCCTCGCCTACGTGGGGATCATCTACACCTTCGGCCAGGGGAAGAAAAAAGGGAAGGACGACAGCCTGCCCTTCGACAACGGCGGGGGCGGGGGAGGGAATTGAGACGGCGAGCTTGGAGGTGGGGCGCGTTGTCCCTAACGCGCCGTAACCGTTATCTGCGTTTAGCGACCGAAGGAGCGAAACGGCGCGTTAGGGATAACGCGCCCCACCTTTCGATCGGCTTCTCTTCCTGGTTTAAAAATGCCTTGAGGTAGGGCGAACCGTCCCGGTGAGCCGCGGCTCGGCGGGGACGCCTCGCCCTACCACATTGGGCTTTCTCCCGCAGGAAGGCAGGGGAGAAAGAGGAATGAGAACGAGAACGAGAAAGATCATTCGGAAGCTTTGGACACCGATCGGAAGGTGGGGCACGTTGTCCCTAACGCGCCGAAATCGTTATCTGCGTTTTGGGACCGAAGGAGCGAAACGGCGCGTTAGGGATAACGCGCCCCACCTTACGATCGGCTTCTCTTGCTGGTCTAAACATGCCTTGAGGTAGGGCGAACCGTCCCGGTGAGCCGCGGCTCGGCCGGGACGCCTCGCCCTACCACATTGGACTCTTTTCGAAAGGTGGAGCGCCTTGACCCCAATGCGCTGTATCTTTTCGCATGAGTGTGTTCGCTGACGGAGCGAACAACGCGTTAGGGACAACGCGTTCCACCTCGACCAAATGCGACGGCGGTGCGGCGGGAAGATTACGAGACGGTAATGACGCTGGGATTGAGGATCGCGTGAGGCCGGAAGATCGTGCGCGGCTTCGCTGTTCCGGCGGAGCGAAGTCATTCCCATGAAAACGATCTTTTTCAATCGCCATGCCTTTTCAGGCCTCAAGCCCGGACCCGCGGGCCGCGCGTCCCTACCTTGGACAGCTTTCCGCTCGTCTCATTTCGGGGCGGAAACACACTGATCGCGCCATGCGTGTCCTGATCGTGGAAGACGAGCGCAAGATCGCGACCTTTGTCCGGAAGGCGCTGCTGGAGGCGGGATTCAACCCGACCCTCTGCGCGACGGGTGCGGAGGCGATGGAACTCACGACGAACGAACGCTTCGACGCCGTGGTGCTGGACATCATGCTGCCGGGCCGGGATGGACTCAGCGTCCTCCGCCAGTTGCGGGAGCAGCACAACACGGTGCCCGTGATTCTGCTGACGGCGCGCGGCGGGCTGAACGAGCGCATCGAAGGACTCAATCTGGGCGCGGACGATTACATGACGAAGCCGTTCTCGACGGAAGAGCTGATCGCGCGGCTCCGCGCGGTGCGGCGGCGAATGAGCGGTGAAGGGCTGAGCGTGCAGCAATACGCCGATCTCACGCTCAATCTGATCACGCGGGAGGTCGTCCGGGCCGGTCGGAAGATCGAGCTGACGACGCGCGAGTACGGGCTGCTGGAATACCTCATCCGTTCGCCGGGCCGGGTTTTCACCCGCTCGCAGCTGTGCGAGCAGGTGTGGGATTACCATTTCGATCCCGGAACCAATGTGGTCGACGTCTGCGTGCAGCGCCTGCGCCGCAAGGTCGACGAAGACCACTCCGTGAAGCTCATCCACACGGTCCGCGGCGTCGGCTACACGCTCAAGGGCGCGGCATGAAGCGCTGGTCTCTCCGCACGCGGATTACGCTCTGGTCGGTGCTGATCACGGCGCTGGCGCTCTCCACCTTCGGCGCGGTCGTCGCGTACGTGCTCTATTCCGAAGGCGTGGAGGCGGTCGACACGCAGCTGGCCACCGACGCCCAGTTTGCGCTCGGCGAGCTGAAGGAGGACGGCAAGGACGTGGCGTTTGCGTGGATCGCGGCGATCAGCAAGGGTGACAACGATTTTCGCGGATTCGTCGTCGGTCCGTCCAAGGCCGATCAACCCGAGCAGGCGATCCCGGAGTCCCTGCGGTCGGCGGTGCCGTCCTGGCCTCCGCCGAGGAAGCATTTTACGCGGCGCGTCGGCCACGATCACCTGCGCTTCGGGGTTTTCTCCGAGCAGGGGCAGACCTTCGTGCTCGCCGCGTCGCTTGACGAAGTGGAGGAAAGCATCGAGGACCTGCTGGGCGCGTACCTGATCGCGCTGCCCGCGGTGCTGCTCATCGTGGCGGCCGGCAGCTGGTGGATCGCCCGCCGGGCCCTCCAGCCCATCACGGGCATCGCGGAGGCCGCGGCGCAGATCACGGCGGAGCGGCTCGATGCGCGGCTGGCGCCTGCGCTGACCAAGGACGAGATCGGGCGCCTGACGGACGTGCTCAACGGCATGTTCGACCGGCTGCAGCGCAGCTTCGAACAGGCGAACCGTTTCACCGCCGACGCGGCGCACGAACTGCGCACGCCGCTGACGATCATGCGCGGCCAGCTGGAGGAGGCGTTGCGGAGCGGCCAGCTCGAGCCGGCGCAGCAGCGGCTGCTGGCCGAGCTGCTGGAGGAGAACAGCGGACTGCAGAAAATTTCCGACAATCTCCTGCTCCTCGCCAAATTCGACGCCGGCCGCCAGGTGCTGAGCTTCGCGGAGGTCGATCTCAGCGCGCTGATCGGCGAGGTGCGGGAGGATGCGGAGATGCTGGCGGTGGCGCGAGAGATCCGCGTGCAGGTCGCGATCCTGCCGGGGCTCAGCGTGCGCGGAGACGAAGTGATGCTGCGGCGCGTGGCGCTCAACCTCGTGGACAACGCGGTGAAGTTCAATCGTCCGGGCGGCGAGGTGCGGCTCGTGCTGGAGCGCGGGAAGAACGAAGTGCTTTTCTCGGTCAGCAACACCGGCCCGGGCATTCCGCTCGAGCGGCAATCGGCGCTGTTCCAGCGCTTCTACCGGAGCGACGAAGGCGGACGAAACCGCGAGCAGGGCGGCAGCGGGCTCGGCCTCAGCCTGTGCCGGGAGATCGTGACGGCCCACGGTGGCGCGATTGTGCTCCGACGGTCGCAGGCGGACCTGACGGAGTTCACGGTGCGGCTGCCGACCGCGACGGAGTGAGTGAGACGAACCGTCGGAAGTCTCGCGCAGAGGCGCAGAAGCGCAGAGATCGATCGGAGGTGGGGACGCGCGGCCCGCGGGTCCGGTTTGAATCTCTGTGTCCTCCGTGCTCTCTGTGCGAAACTGGGTCGATGATCGGAAAGCTCGATCCCTCGATCTATTTTCACACAGAGAACGCGGAGGACAGAGAGATTCGGAGGCTTTAAAGGGTAGGGCGCTTTATCCTTAAAGCGCCGCTCCGTTGCTTCCCCGCTCGAAATTCAGCATAGGCCGAGCGGCCTGCGGCTCCGAGGTGGAGCGCGTTGTCCCTAACGCGCTGTTGGCTCCGTCGGTGATTTTACGCGGAAGGAGCTAAAAACGCGTTGGGGACAACGCGTTCCACCTTGAAGACTCGAGGATCGATTCCCGGTTTCCTGATTTCCACATCGTAGGTTTGGCGGCGACGCGGCAGACGTGAAGACGTTGTAGCGCGGGCGGGGCGAACAACGCGTTAGGGACAACGCGTTCCACCTACTTCGTCAGCACCACGTGCGTGGCGGCGGGGGTGGGGATGTGCTCGGTGCAGGTGTAGCCGAGCTGACGAAGGTCAAGGCCGGCGAAGAGGTTTTCGCCGCGGCCGAGGAGGGTGGGCGAGATCGCAAGGTGCATCTCGTCGATCAGGCCGGCTTGCAGGTATTGCCGGACCGTCGCCGTGCCGCCGCCGACGCGGATGTCCTGGCCCTTCGCCGCTTCCTGGGCGCGGGCGAGAGCGGCGTGGATGCCGTCGGTGACGAAGTGGAACGTGGTGCCGCCGGCCATCGGGATCGAGGCGCGCGGATGATGGGTGAGGATGAACACGT
>CALFNJ010000619.1 GCA_937902865.1 uncultured Opitutaceae bacterium | reverse complement strand
CGGGGACGCGTTCGCTCGCGCTCGTGTGCCACGACTACGATGTGCCCGCCAAGCCCGATGATGTCAACAAGGAGGGCCGACAGATTCCCGCCGCGCTGCCGCGAGTCGACTTCTACCATTGGCTGCTGGTCGACCTCAAGCCGTTCGACAAGGCGATCGGGGAAGGTGAGTTTTGTAACGGCATCACGGCACGCGGCAAGCCCGGGCCGCAGGCGCCGCGCGGCACGCGCCAGCTGCTGCTGGAGCTCGGGCCGAAAAAGTTCGCGGAATGGACGCTGAAGCAGAAGCGGCTGCTCATCACCGACACCACCTTCCGCGACGCGCATCAGTCGCTCATGGCGACGCGCGTGCGCAGCTACGACATGCTCGCGTGTGCCAGTGCGGTCGCGCACCAGGCGTCCGGTCTCTTCTCGCTCGAGATGTGGGGCGGGGCGACCTTCGACACGGCCATGCGTTTTCTCAGCGAGGATCCGTGGGAGCGCCTGCGCCAGCTGCGGGCGCGCGTGCCGAACATCTGCTTCCAGATGCTGTTCCGCGGCGCGAACGCCGTGGGCTACACCAATTACCCGGACAACGTCGTCGCGGGCTTCGTCAAGCATGCGGCCGAGAGTGGCATGGATATCTTCCGCGTCTTCGACTCGCTCAACTACCTGCCGAACCTGCGCGTCGCGATGGAAGCCGTGCAGGACACGCACGCGATCTGCGAGGCGGCGATCTGCTACACTGGCGACATCCTCGATTCGCGCCGCGACAAGTTCTCGCTGAAGTACTACGTCCGCCTCGCGCGCGAGTTCGAAAAGATGGGCGCGCATTTCCTCGCGATCAAGGACATGGCCGGTCTCTGCCGTCCCTACGCCGCGCACAAGCTCGTCAAGGCGCTCAAGGAGGAGATCGGCCTGCCGATCCACTTCCACACGCACGACACCAGCGGCATCGCCTCGGCCAGCATCCTGCGCGCGGCGGACGCCGGCGTCGACGTCGTCGATCTCGCCCTCGCCTCGATGTCGGGCAGCACGGCGCAGCCGAACCTCAACTCGATCGTCGCCGCGCTGCAGCACACGCCGCGCGATACCGGCCTCGATCTCGATACGCTCAACCAGTTCTCCGACTACTGGGAGCAGGTGCGGCCTTATTACGCGCCCTTCGACACGGCGCCGAAGACCGGCTCCGCCGAGGTCTATCTGCACGAGATGCCTGGCGGGCAGTACACCAATCTCAAGGAGCAGGCCGCCTCGATGGGCGTCGCGCACCGCTGGCCGGAAATCGCCCGTTCCTATGCCGATGTTAACCAGCTCTTCGGCGACATCGTGAAGGTGACGCCATCCTCGAAGGTCGTCGGTGACATGGCGCTGTTCCTCTTCAGCCGCGGCATCAAGCCGGCGGACGTCGTGAACCTCGAGCCGGGCTCGATGCCGTTCCCCGAGAGCGTCATCGACATGATGATGGGCGGACTCGGCTGGCCGGAAGGCGGCTGGCCCGTCGCGGTCTGGAAAGTCGTGCTCGGTGAAAAGCGTTTTGCCGAGGCGCGCGCCAAGTACGACGCCGCGCGCAAGGGCAAGAAAAGCAAGTCCGTGAAAGGCGCCCCTGCCCTCGATCTCGAAAAGACGCGGCAGGAGCTGTCCGACAAGCTCCGCCGTCCCGCGACGGAGGATGATCTCTACTCGCACCTGATGTACCCGCAGGTGTTCGCCGACTTCACCAAGCACCAGCAGAACTACGGTGACGTCGACGTGCTACCGACCCCGGCATTCTTCTACGGCCTGAAGGTCGGAGAGGAAATTTCCGTCAGCATCGAGGAGGGCAAGATCCTCATCGTCCGCCTCGTCTCCGTCGGCGCGCCCGACAAGGACAGCCGACGCACCGTCAGCTACGAGCTGAATGGCATCATGCGCGAGGCGTTCATCGTCGACAAAGGCATCGCTCCGAAAACCAAGGCCCGT
Organism: uncultured Opitutaceae bacterium; assembly: GCA_937902865.1. Lineage (GTDB taxonomy): Bacteria > Verrucomicrobiota > Verrucomicrobiia > Opitutales > Opitutaceae > CAIUWA01. Next base: position 1,601 of record CALFNJ010000619.1, on the reverse strand, counting down.
CCGAAGGCGGATCTCGCCGACGCCACGCAGGTGGCCGCGCCGATCCCGGGTCTCGTTGCCACACTCTCCGTCTCCGTCGGCAGCAAGGTCACGAAGGGCGACAAGCTGTTGATGATGGAAGCGATGAAGATGCAGACCACCGTCTACGCGCCGTGCGATGGCGTGGTGGCGGAGCTGCACGTCGCGGTCGGCGAAACGGTCGAGAGCAAGGACCTGCTGATCAAGCTCCGCGCGGCGGGCTGAGCAGCGCTTCGGCGTCCGTTCGCCAAAATCCGCAGATTTTCCGATGTAGGGGCGTTCCTTGCGGACGCCCGTTCGCGTCGCCAACCCCAAAGCCCGGGCGTCCACGAGGAACGCCCCTACCTCGATCCCGGACGGGCGGACCGCCCATCCCTACCTCCCGAACTTCCGGCCAGCGGCGCGATCGAGCCTTCGACTCACAGCCCCTTCTTGACGAAGCCGACGTTCTGATCGCCTTCCTTGAGCTTGATCGTCTTGCGACTGCCGGTGTCGGTGCCGATCGACTCCATCGAAGCCGACGCGAGCAGCGGCAGGTACTTGCGGATGTCCTTGCTCTCGTCCTCGAGACTCGTGTTCACGCTCCAGATCTCCGACGGCGCCGCGCCGTCGGTCTTCGGCTTGTTCTCCCGCGCGCTGATGTGGAGGTACTTTTCATATACGGCGACCGGCCGGACAACCTCTTCATAGCCCACGAGCTCGGCACTCGGAGGATCGTAAACCGGCACGGTGCGCTGAATGACGCCGTTGCCACTGGGAATAGCCACGGGCGTGTAGCCCACTCCACCGCCGGTCTGGGCGAAGATCGGCACACTGGTGCGCTCCATCTTCACACTGGGCGGTTCCACGCCATATTCGATCTCCACGATCACATCGGGAACGACATTTTCCGGCGCCTCATACATGCCGTGACCGGAAAGCGCGGTTTTGACGTAGTTGGTCGCCTCCTTGTAGCGGAGGTTGTCCTCCTCGGTGGTCGGATTCTTGTTCCGGATGCGATACGACGCGGCGGCCTCCTTCGGCTTCGGCTGCGTGATCGCATCGACGTTCACGTCGTAGCTCGTCGCGCAGCCGCCGCTGAAAAACAGTCCACCAGCCAGACCGAAACCCGCCAGCAGAGGGAAAAGCGCGTTTCGTTTCATCGGTGCCTCGGGATTCGGCTGAGGGAAAGACGGATGAAACGATTTCGTTTCGGCGGCGACTACGGCGCCGTGGCCCCCGCGGCTGCAGCCGGGGCTGAATCGCCCGCGGCGGTCTTCAGCGTGCCCTCGCCCTTGAGCCGTGCCAGCTCTTCCTGTAGCCGGGCGATCTCCGCCTCGGCCGCGAGCGTGTGCTCATGGGCGTCATCGAGCGCCTTCTTCTTGGCCATGGCGGCGGCGCGCTCGTCACGCAGCGCCTTGACCTGCTCGTTGGCGATGGCCTCACGCTTCTGCGCCTCGGCCAGCTCGAGATCGGAAATCTGGAAACCCTGGGCGATGGCGAGTTCCTCTTCCATCGCCGCCTTCTGCTTGGCGTCCTCCTGCCGCTGCTTCGCGATGCTCTGCTGATAGGCGCGCTCCTGCGCGAGGCGATCCTGCTCCTTG
>CALFNJ010000618.1 GCA_937902865.1 uncultured Opitutaceae bacterium | reverse complement strand
ACACGCTCGCCTACGATCACGCGGTGGAAATGTGGAAAGCCGGCGGCTACGACTCGATGACCTACGGCGGGATGGATTTCACGGACTTCGATTACAACGATCGCACCCACCTCACCGCCCTCGGCGGCAACAAACTGGCTCATGCCGTGTCGGCCAAGGTCCGCGACATGTCCGCGAAGCTCGGCTATCTCTCACCATGAAGATTCCTCCCGCCGTCTGGAAATCGCCTCTGCTCCGGCACGCGCTTTCGCTTTTGCTCGGTATCGCCATCGGCGTGTTCTGCCACTACCTGCTTTTCCGCCTCACGCTGCCGACGCAGCCCTTCATCTACGTCGCGTTCTGACCGCCGGCTTCCCGATCTCCGTCATGGATTCCCGTGTTTTCCGTCTCCTTCGCCCAGCGTTCGCCTCCCTCGGCTTGCTGCTCTGCGCCGCCGTCCTCCGTGCCGATCCCCTGGACGAGTGGAACTGGCGCGGGCCCGGCGCGAAGGAGAGCTTCAAGGGCGACAACTACAACGGTGTCGCCTTCGCGAAAGACACCCTCGTCGTCGTGGGCGGGGGTTTCAAGGTGCTCGTGCGCAAGGACGGTGATTCCACCTGGCGCACGTCCGATCCCGGCACGCAGCACCCGCTCTACGCCGTGACCACGGCGAACGACATCTTCTACGCCGTCGGCGCCCGCGGCACCGTCCTCACTTCCAAGGGCGGCGAAACCTGGGTCGCGCGCAATTCCACCGTCGTCGAGGCCCTGATGGCGATCACCTACACGGACAGCACCTTCGCGGTCGTCGGCAGCGGCGGCGCGGTCGTCACTTCCGGACGCAGCGGAATCTGGTCCGCCAAATCCTCCGATACCGTCGTCCCCCTGCACGGCGTCAGCTACTTCGACCGCAAGTTCATCGCCGTGGGAGCGAAGGGTACCGTGCTGAAATCGGACAACGCCAGCTACTGGGCCCCGCAGAAGTCGGGCTTGGACAGCGCGCTCTACGCCGTGGCCAACGACGGCAAGGTGTTCGTCGCCGTGGGCGAAGATGGCGTGATTCTTTCGTCGTCGGACGGGTCGGCCTGGACCCCGCGCAATTCCGGCACCACCAAGTCGCTGATGGGCATCACCTATGCCCAGGGCACCTTTGTCGCGGTCGGCGCAAGCGGCACGATCCTCACCTCTCCCGACGGGATCGCGTGGAAAGCGCGCTCGTCCGGCATGACGCACCTGCTCAAGAGCGCGGCGTTTGCCCGCAACAGCTTCTGGGTCGTCGGCTGGAACGGCGCGATCCTCGAGTCCGGCGCCATCGGCGGCAAATAAGCCGGCTGCCTGCCTCCGTGCCCGCGGCCAATTCCCGCCGCGGGTTTTTTGCGCCCGGACCCGAAGGCGGGGGAAACGTGCAACATTCAACATTGAACGTTGCACACCGGAAGTTGGGCAACGAACTCCAGCTCAACTCTTGAACCTCGAACGCTCGCATCCTTGAACGTTGGACGTTGAACGTTGGATGTTCCGCACCTGACCGATCAGGCCGCGGTGCGGGCCAAAAATGACCGTGACCCCGCCCCCTCGGGCGCTATCGTCGCCCGTTTTAAATGGTGTCTCCCCGCAGCAACGCGACTTCCCCTGCCTCGCCCGGCGCCGCCGCTCCGGGCGACGTCGCCATCCGGGTGTCCCACCTGTCGAAATCCTACCGCATCTGGTCGGATCCCGCCGCCCGCCTGAAGGCCCCGCTGCTCTCCGGTCTCTCGCGCCTCATCCCGGCCGACCTGCCCGCCCGGAAGCGGCTGCAGGCTCGTGCGGATGGCTACGTGCGCGATTTCCACGCGCTCCGCGATTGCTCCTTCGAAGTGAAAAAGGGCGAGACCTTCGGGATCGTCGGCTATAACGGCGCTGGCAAGTCCACCCTGCTGCAGCTCGTCGCCGGCACGCTGACGCCCACCAGCGGCGAGGTCGAGGTCCACGGCCGCATCGCCGCGCTGCTCGAGCTCGGCTCGGGCTTCGACCCCAATTTCACCGGCGTCGAAAACGTCTTCCTCAACGGTTCCATCCTCGGCCTTTCCGATCGCGAAATCCGCAGCCGTTTCGACGAGATCGCGGACTTCGCCGACATCGGGGATTTCATCCATCAGCCGGTGCGCACCTATTCGAGCGGCATGATGATGCGGCTGGCCTTCGCCATCTCGGTCTGCGTGGAGCCCCAGATCCTGATCGTGGACGAGGCCCTCGCCGTCGGTGACAATTACTTCGTCAACAAATGCTTTCACCGCCTCGGCGAGCTCAAGGCCCGCGGCGTCACGATCCTCTTCGTCAGTCACTCCGCCGCCACCGTCACGAGCCTCTGCAGCCGCGCGCTGCTGCTCGACCACGGCGGGGTGCTGATGCTCGGCGAGGCCGAGCAGGTGGTGAACCGCTACAACCAGCTCGTGCGCGAAAAACAGAGCGCGGACGTCCAGCGCCTCAGCCAGCCCGCGCCCGCGCCGGTCGCCGGCGCTGCGACGGCGGTCGAAGGCCGGCGGCTCGGCCGGAGCGAATTCGTCCCCGATCCCGAGCTCGAGAAGCGCTGCCGGACCACCCGCTTCGGCAACGGCGCCGCCCGGGTCGTGCGGGTGCGGCTCGAGGACACGGCCGGCCAGGAACGCGGCGAGTTCCTCCACGGGCAGAATGTCGTCATCAAATTCTTCTGCGAATTCCACGAGGACGTGGAGGAGATGGTCGTCGGCTATTTCTGCCGCACGGACACGGGCATCAACCTCACCGGCACCAACACGCGGCTCGAGGGCATCCGCCTGCCGCGTCAGGCCGCCGGCTCCCGGGCGGTGATGCTGTTCCACACCACCCTCCCGGTACGGCCGGGCATCTACTCGATCTCGGTCTCGCTCACCGGTCGCCGGGCGGCCGACGCCGAGAAGAGCACGATCGACTGGGCCGATCTCGCCGCCTCGTTCTCCGTGCGCCTCGCGCCCGACCAGCCGGCGTTCGAACAGCAGCTGCTCATCCCGCACGATTTCGAGCTGCTCGCGGTGGAATGAGCCGCGCCCTCCCTTTTCCCGCGCGACCATGCTGACCCTCGCTCAAATCGGCTGCGGCTACTGGGGCCCCAACCTGCTCCGGAATTTTTCCGCCCAGCCCGATGCCCGGGTGAAATACGTCGTTGAGGCGAGCGCGGAGCGCCGGCGTTACGTCCGCGATAATTATCCGCAGACGGAAGCGGTCGAGAGCCTCGACGCGGTCCTCGCCGACTCCGCCGTGCAGGCCATCGTCCTGGCCACGCCCGCCGCGACTCACGCCGAGCTCGCGCGCCGCGCGCTCGCCGCCGGCCGCCATGTTTTCGTCGAGAAGCCCCTCGCCCGCACGATCGGCGAGGTCGACGAGATCGACGCCCTCGCCCGGGCCCGCGGCCTCACGCTCATGGTGGGGCACACGTTCCTCTACAATCCCGCCGTGCTCGCGCTCAAGGAGGTCATCGCGCGCGGGGAACTGGGCCGGATCTACTACCTCTACGCCCAGCGCCTGAATCTCGGCGTCGTCCGCGCCGACGTGAACGCCCTCTGGAACCTCGCGCCGCACGACATCAGCATCTTCAACTTCCTCCTCGACGCGGCCCCGGTCGCCGTCACCGCCCAGGGTGCGGACTTCCTCCAGCCCGGCGTCGAGGACATCGTCTTCGCCACCTTCGAATATCCCGGCGGCGTCCGCGCCAACCTGCAGGTGAGCTGGCTGGATCCGCAAAAGGTGCGGAAGGTCACGCTGGTCGGAAGCCGCCGCATGGTGGTCTATGACGACGTCGCCGAGGAGAAGCTGGCCATCTACGACAAGGGCATCGACGCCCCCGGCCGCGATCATGTGGCGCTGCCATTCGATCAGCCCGACACCGCGCGCCTCGTCTACCGCTCCGGCGCAGTCCAGCGGCCGAAGCTGCCCACGACCGAGCCGCTCCACGCCGCGGCGCGCGATTTCATCGAGGCGATCCGCGACCGGCGTCCGCCCCGCGCTGATGCGGCCGGCGGACGCGCGGTGGTTGCCGCCCTCCAGGCCGCCACGCTCTCACTGCGGGAAAACTCGCGTCGGGTGCAGCTCGAGGAAATTCTCCGCGCCTCCGCCTCATGATCTCGGTCGTCATTCCCCTGCGCAACGAGGAGCAGAACGTGCCCCTGCTCGCGCAAAAGCTCACCGCCGCGCTCGGGGCGCTCGCCCGGCCCTACGAGGTGATCTTCATCAACGACGGGAGCACCGATGCCACCGGAGCGCGCCTCCGTGAAATCTGCGCCGCCGATCCGCGGCTCAAGGCCCTGCACTTCCGCCGCAACTGCGGCCAGACCGCCGGGATGCAGGCGGGCTTCACCCACGCCCGCGGCGAGATCATCGTCGCGATGGATGGCGACCTGCAGAACGATCCCGCCGACGTCGGCCGGCTGCTGGCGAAGCTCGACGAGGGCTATGACCTGGTCTCGGGCTGGCGCAAGGACCGGCAGGATCATCCGATCAAGCGCAACTTCCTCAGCCGCGTCGCCAACGGCCTCATCTCCCGCACCACCGGCGTCCATCTCCACGACTACGGCTGCTCGCTCAAGGCCTACCGCCGGGAAATCCTCGAGGGGATTGCGCTGTACGGCGAGATGCATCGCTTCATCCCGGTTTACGCCTACTGGAACGGCGCGCGCATCGCCGAGGTGCCGGTCATGCACCACGCCCGGGTGCATGGCACCTCCAAATACGGACTCGAGCGCGTGGTGAAGGTCATCCTCGACCTCGGCGTCGTGCTCTTCCTGCACCGCTACGCGCAGAAGCCGATCTACGTTTTCGGGCTCTGCGGCCT
>CALFNJ010000617.1 GCA_937902865.1 uncultured Opitutaceae bacterium | reverse complement strand
GGCAGGACGTAGGGCTTCACATTGGCCTCGACGTCGTTGACGGGAATGCCGGCGACCGGCCGGGCATTGGGCACATCGGCCACCTGGCCGCGAACCGGGCTGACGCAAAGCAGCGCGGAGAACGTCGCAAAAGAGAGCGACGGAAGGAGCACATTTTTCATGGGGGGATGGGGGGGTGAAAAAGCGAACGGGAGAGGGAGAGGTACGTTTCTGGCTCCAGATCGTCAAACCCTCATCGACTTCCTCGGGGAGCGCCGATGGAGGGTTGGCCGCTGGCTGGTCTTTCCCTATTCTAAGACGCGCGACACCGCGAAAACTAGCAGCGGTAATTGGTGCTAGGGCGCATCGCCAAGCGATTGGATCGCAAGATGGTGGACGCTACAGGACTCGAACCTGTGACCCCGTGCGTGTGAAGCACGTGCTCTAACCAACTGAGCTAAGCGTCCAAAGCAGGGGCGGGAACGTGAAGTGCCAACAGGGGCGAATCAATCCTGTTTTCACCACGAAAAACACGAAGGACACGAAAATCGGAGCAGTTGCCCACGGAATACACGGACAACACGGAATTCGGATTTCTCTTTCCGTGTCATCCGTGTGTTCCGTGGGCAACCCTCTCCGTGGATCGGTCCTTTCGTGTTTTTCGTGTTTTTCGTGGTGACTATTTCCGGGTGACCACGGGCTTCTTCCGTTTTGGAAACAGGGTCCGGCAGATTTCGCAGGTCATGCCCTTGCAGCCGTGGGCGGTGCAATACTCGCGGCCGTAGAAGATGATCCTCAGATGCAGCTGGTTCCAGTGCTCGGGCGGAAACAGTTTTTTCAGGTCGCGCTCAGTCTCGACCACACTGCGGCCGCTCGTGAGTTCCCAGCGCTGGGCGAGACGGTGGATGTGCGTGTCCACCGGGAAGGCCGGCATGCCGAACGCCTGCGACATCACCACGCTCGCCGTCTTGTGCCCCACTCCCGGCAGCGCCTCGAGTTCCTCGAAGGTCCGCGGCACTTCGCCGCCGTGGCGTTCGACGAGGATTTTCGACAGTCCGGCGATGGCCTTCGCCTTGTTCTCCGACAACCCACACGGACGGATAATGCGCTGGATCTCCGCGACCGGCACGCCCGTCATCTTTTCCGGCGTGTCCGCGAGCGCGAACAGCTCGGGTGTCACCAGGTTCACGCGGCGATCCGTACACTGCGCCGACAACAGCACCGCGATGAGCAGCGTGTAGGCGTCCCGGTGTCGCAGCGGGATCGGCGTCTCCGGATAGATCTCCGCCAGACGTCGGTCAACGTAGGCGGCGCGTTCGGCCTTGGTCATGCCGACATGCTTAGCGGAAGGACGAAGGAGGAAGGAAGAATTAAGAAACAAAGCGCTCTGGCTTAAAGTGGAACGCGTTGTCCCTAACGCGTTGCTGGCTCCGTCCGCGTCAAATGTCGGCAACGTCTCTCAACGCGTTAGGGACAACGCGTTCCACCTCG
>CALFNJ010000616.1 GCA_937902865.1 uncultured Opitutaceae bacterium | reverse complement strand
AGAAAGCCCACAAGGACAAAGCCCGTCACGAGCGTTGGCAGATAACGCTGCCACAGGCTGATGGTGCTGACCGCGATCACCGCCGAGGGCAGATGGGCGATCAGGAAATCGGTCAGTCCGGGGATCGGAATGAGGAGCGCCACTCCGACCAGTCCGACGAGCACGGAAAGCCGCAACTCGAGTTTCGCCGTTTGGAAAAGCGCGGTGGCCCCGACCAGGAACGCAGCCCAGAGAGCGAGACCGAGCTGAATGTCCTCGAGGCGCGTCGCCGTCGCGGACACCGGTCGCAGGTTGCCGGGGAAAAGATGTCGCACGATGTCCTGCGCCTCATGATCCCGCACCGTGGGATGCGCCAGGCCGGCGATCGTCCCAGCGAGAAGCAGGAGCGCCACCAGCCCTTCCGGCAGCCAGCGCATCGGCACCGGGCGCTTCGCCAGCATGGCTCGCAGCCCGGCGAAGCCTCCGACGGCCGCCGCCAGCACCAGCAGAATCGGCAGCATCGTCTTCACCCCCATCCCGGCATGCGCGCCCAGGCCCGCGATCTCGCCGACGGAATAAAAGTAAGCGCCACTCAAAGCGAAAAAGAGCGCGGCCGCGCCCACCGCGCGTTTCCACTCGGTCATTCGTCCGACCACGGCGAGCCGCAGTCCCTGCAGCGCAAGCGTCGTGAGTGTCAGCCACAGCCCCACCGGAGCGTGGCACACCCAGACCAGGGCCAGGCTGGCCGCCAGCAGCGCCCAGCCCGCGCGATCGTCGTGACGGATGATCCAGAGGTTGGCGAAGAACGCCAGCGGCAGCCAGGCGAACGCCATGAACGTCATGTACATTTCCAGGCTGTAGCTGAACCCCGCGACCGCCGGACAGCTGACGTAAAGGATCGCCCCGCCCAGCGCACGCCAGCGGGCGGAGGGCTGCAGCCGCACGAGACAGAAATAACACGCCAGCGCTCCCATGATCGCCGTGACCACCAGCGTCAGATGCTCGATCGCCACGAACGACAGCGAGCGAAACGTCAGGCTGTCCAGCGCGATGCCCAGGTAATGATGGTAAGGCGCCGTCCGAATGGGATGGACCACCCCTTCGAACATGAACTCCGACTGCCCCACCAGTACCGGAAAGACCCCGGCCCGCGCCTGCAGGAGCGCATCGGCCATGCCGTAGGCGTACGAGCGCGCGTCGATCCCGCCGAAAAATTCCGGGACGAGATACGGCCGGAAGCACGCCACGGCCACCCCCAGCAGGATCGCCAGCCGCCACTCGTCGTTTCGCTCCCGCTCGAGGGCAAAGAGTCTGCCGACGCCCGTCACCGCCAGGCCGAGCAACGACGTTGCCGTGACCACCCAACTCCCCCACCACGTTCCCGGCGGCAGCGAATCCATCGGCGTAAAGGCGATTCCCATCAGCCAGGGACCGGCGCAGGCGCCCAAAAGCATGAGCCACGTCCGGCGGGTTTTTCCTCCCTCGGCCAGCCGCACCTGCAGCACCGCGGCCCACAGGCCACACATCAGCGTCGCAATCAGTCCGCCATGCAGCTGGGGATTCCAGGCGAGAAGCGTCCGCGCCGCTGACAGCGTGACGAACAGGATCGTCAGGTGCAGCGCCAGCCGCCCAACGCGGTCAGCCCAGGAAATTTGCATCCGGGCGATGTTGGGAAAGAAATCCTCCAGTTCAATCTGCGAGCGCAGCCGCGCCGGCGTGAAGCCGGACAATCCCGGAGATCTGAAACTCAGGAAATCAGGAATATGCGCCCGGAAGATTTCCCACTCCCTGGTCTTTCATCCGCGTCCTCCCTTCCCCTCCGGTCCTCCGTGTTAAAAATTCCGATCTTCCCCCGCTCCTGATCCTGAGCTCCAGATCGCGCGGATAAACCGAAGCCGGCCTCCGGCGAAAAGGTAGTGACCCAATTTGCCAAGCTGCGCGCAAAGGCGCCTGGACATCCAAATTCGCCGCGTGGTTCTCCGATCCAGTTAGCCACAAAAAAGCGCAGAGATCGCAAGTTCCGGCGTGGCTCTCGCGCGCGCCTATAGGCGCGATGGAGACTCTGCTTAAAAGTGAAGATCCTTTGGGCCTCTTTGTGGCCAACCGGATTGAAGTTTGGTCTCCCCAAAACGGGCACCATTCGCCCCAGGCAATCGCTTCAAAAAATTTTAAATGAGCCACCACCGGCGAAAAGGCTGCATTGACGGATTCTTCCTTCACCGGCATGGCTGAGCGTCCCTTAAATGAATCAACCCCGCGGCCTTCCTGCCCGTGCCTTTCTGAGCCGGATCCGTTTGGGGGAGACGCGGGTGGCAGTCGGCCTCGCTGTCGTCGATTTCCTGTTGGCCGCCACGGTTTTCTGGGTCGCGGGCCGGCTGGTGCTGCATCGGTCCTTTTCCATCGGAGCTCTCGGCATCCTCACGGGAACGGCC
>CALFNJ010000615.1 GCA_937902865.1 uncultured Opitutaceae bacterium | reverse complement strand
CCACCGAGATCTACACTCTTTCCCTACACGACGCTCTTCCGATCTCTGGTTCTTGGCGTTCGCGAGCTGCACGCGCGTGCTGACGCGATCGAAGCGGTTCTTGCCGTAGGGTCGGGAATTGTTGGAGGCGGAGCGCGCATAGGACGTGTCCGTCGCGAGCTGGCGGCCGAAAAGAGTACTGTCACTGACCTTCCCCTCATAAACCTCCTCGTGGTCCGTGTTGAACTGCCCGCCGCCGAGCTCGAGGAAGCCGCCGTCGCGGATCGGGCGCCAGCCGTAGGCGATCGTGCCCGCATTGGCGTTCCAGCCCTGCTGCGCGTTGTCGGCGCCCGTCAGGACCGTCGGAGAGCCGAGCATTGCCGGGGCGACCGGCAATTCCGCGAGGTAGTGACCGGTCTGCGGATCGTAAAGCGACAGCGCACCCAGCCGGATGCCGGTGTTCTCGAAGATGCCGCCGCGGATCGCGATATCCGACTGGCCCTCCGCGAGATTGCGCGCCTGCAGGTCGACACGCGGCTCAAAGCGGAGCACCGAGACCGGCATGGCGAAGGTCCCGACCGGCTCCTGGTTGGCCACCTCGGTCGAGTAGACCGTGAATTCCGGCAGATCGACCGCCGGGGCCGAAGCCGCGCGCAGGGAGGCGCCGGGCAGCAAAAGAGCAGGAATGAGAGCGAAGCGGAGTTTCATCGGCGCCACGGGTAGCATTCCGATCCGCAAAAACAAGTTAATAGTTCCAGCGGAGCCTCATTAACAATGCGTCCTCTCGGCCCAATAAAAAACCTCCGGGGACGCCGGAGGTGGAAGATCAGGAAAGGGCGGAAAACCGGATCGGGGGTCGCCCCGTTCGCGGGCCGCGCGAGTCGCTCACTCGTCGCCGTCGTTGCCGATGGCCTCGACCGGGCAGCCCTCGAGCGCCTCCATGCAGAGGTCGATTTCTTCCTGCGTGGTGGGCTGCTTGAAGACGTAGGAATAGCCGCCCTCATCGTGCCGGGTGAAAAACGCCGGCGCGGTTTCGCGGCAAAGGTCACAGTCGATGCACTGCTGATCGACGTAAAACTTGCCCGCGACATTGGGCGCCCACTTGTCTGCTTTATTGGCCATAGGTCCGCCGAACAAAGAGCCAACGCCCGGGCACTGTCAAGCGACGCTCTCGGGAGGCAGTGTCCTAATTTGGGACCTCGCGAGGACGCCACCCCAAGCTGTTCGGCTGCAGCAGGTCCAGTCGGGCCTGATAAGGTGCCGACCCGGCGATGCCACCGGAGATTTTCCGCGTGTCGCGTCGCTCCCACGGAGCCGCCGCTCTTTTCGCGGCGGCGATTCAACGGAACCGAAAGAGCACGGGAGCTGACTTGTGTTTGGCGTTCCTCGCTCTACGCTTTTCGCGATGCTTTACGACCGGCCCTACATGAGAGAAGACCACTCGGGACGCGGCACTCCCGCGCTGACGTGGCTGCTCTCGGCCATCGGCGGGGCGTTCATTCTCGAGCTCATCCTTTTTTCGCCGTGGTTCAACGAAGCCGGGACGATCGTCGATCAGACGGCGGTGACGATCCAAGGTCTCCGTTCCGGGCACATCTGGACGCTGCTCACGCACAGCCTCCTGCACAGCACGATCAACCTGTTTCATGTCGGCCTGGTGCTGGCCGGCCTGCTCGTGCTCGGACGCGAACTCGAGCCGCTGCTCGGGTCCCGGCGCTTTGTCGGCCTGTACGCCGCCTCGCTGGTGTTGGGCGCGATCGTCTGGGCCGCGGTGAACTGGCAACACGGCGGCGTGCTGATCGGCGCCACCGCCGGCGTGTACGGCCTGCTGGCATTCTACGCGAGCATCTACCCGAACACCGAGATCAGCTTCCTCCTGTTTTTCTTCTTCCCGGTCACGCTCAAGCCCAAGTACCTCGTTTTCGGGCTGCTCGGGCTCGATCTGTTCGCGCTCTTTTTCTACGAGATTCTCGGCAGCGCCGCACCCTTCGCCTACGCGCCCTCCGCCCATCTCGGCGGCATGGCCATGGGCTGGCTCTATTATCGCTTTGTGCATCGCGTCGACCTCGAGTCCGGCGCCCGTCGCGCCGAGATCCAGCTGCCGCGATGGATGAAGCGCCGGGCCAAGGCCCCCGCAGCCGCGGCGCCGGCCTTTTCCGTCAATCTGAGCAACCGCAAGGACGTGCGCGCCGAGGTCGACCGCATTCTCGACAAGATCAACAGCCACGGCTTCGGCTCACTCAACGACGAGGAAAAGCGCCTGCTCGACGAGGCGAAGGATTTGCTGAGCCGCCGCTGACCGGCGCCGCGCGACCCGCCCAACGCGCGGGCACAAATCCACGGGTGGCCGGTCTTGAAACTCTGATCCAAAAATGAAACTTTTGCCCGCGCTTCCCGTCCCCCTTTACCTGCAATGAGCCGCCTCCCCCACCCCCTCACCCCGGCCATTCGCCGGGTCACCCTCGGCTTCCTTTCCCTGTTCGTCGCCACCGGCGTGGTCTTCTCCGCCGGGGACCGCGATCAGCCGGTTGATATCGGGACCACCCCCGCCGCGCCGGTAACCGCCCCAGCCGCCGCGCCAAGCGCCTTCGCTGACCGCCGGTTCGAGACCTCCGCCACGCTCCGCACCGAGGCCCGCACGCTCGTCGAGTTGCTCGAGCAGGTGAACTACAACCGCGACGCCGTCCGCGCCAGCAGCTACGACGAGATCATCAACGACTTCATGGGCGAGCTCGACGGCCAGCGGCTCTTCTTCCTCGGCAGCGACAAGGCGAATTTCACCAGCCAGTTCGGCAAGAGCCTTTACTGGAACGTCAAGAACCTCGGCAACATCGACGCCAGCTACAAGATGTTCGCCGTCTATCTCACCCGGACCGACGCCCGCGCGAATT
>CALFNJ010000614.1 GCA_937902865.1 uncultured Opitutaceae bacterium | reverse complement strand
AACACTTCACCGGTCGTGCCGAAGAAGTTGCCGTCGCTGAGGGTCTTCATGATCGGGCTCCAGTCGTCGTCCGGACCCGGGACGTGGTCCATCTTGAGGTAGTTGACCGGAATGCCGGGGAAGAGGTCGTCGTGCGGCCACTTCTGGTACGTGTCGACATCGGCGATCAGCAGCTTGGGGCGGAGCTTCGTGTCGGCGTACATGTTGTTCATCGTATCGAGCGCGTCGAACGTGCGCCACTCGGCGAGGCGGATCTCGGAGAGGTCCATGCCCATGCCGGGCTTGAAGGCCAGGCCGAGGTAGTGGTCGTCCTTCACGTAGAACTCGTTCCAGTAGTGATCCGGATAGCCGTTCGAGCTCTTGGTGCGCGGATGCGCCGTGTACCAGTAGGTGTTCTCGGCGTTGAGCATCTCCTGCACCTCCTGCGCGGTGGTGGCATGGTAGACCTTGCCGTAGGTCGGGTCCTGCTCGATGAACTTCTGGTCCTTCGTCCGCGTCTTGGAATAGAAGAGCGGGCGCGGGTACATGATGTTGTAGTGGCCGCCGAACGCGATGCTCGGCTCCTCCCACGGCGTGATCAGGAAGTCCTTGTCCGACGCGAGCCGGGTGGCCTCGAAGTAGTCCTTCTGGTCGAGGAAACGGCCGCCCGGACCGGAGTCATTCAGGTGCAGCTTGTCGGCGCGGAAATCGCTAAGGCCGATGATATTGATGCCGAGCGCGCGCATCGCGGCGAGGTCGGGCGTCTCGTTGTCCAGCGACCCCGACTCGCGGAGGCGGTCGGTGAACTGGAGGTGGAAGTGGTTCACGAACGTCTTGTAGCCGGGAATCGCGGGATAGGTGTCGTTGTGCGTGTAGCCCATCACCGTCGCGCGCGTGGCCATGCCGTCGGCCGCGCTGAGGTAGAAATAGCCGGCCATGCGCTGCAGGGTGCCCGGAGGGGCGTTGTAGAGCGCGTAGTTCTGCAGGTACTTCGGCACGTCCTCGTGGTCGGCCTGCTTGATGCCGAACGAATATTTTCCCTCGGCGTCCTTGCGGTACCAGACGTAGCCCAGGTTGGTGTCGACTTCACGCGCCGGGAAGAAAACGCCCGGGGGCGGGAACACGGCGATCGAGCCGACGGAGCCTTCGGCGACCATCACGCGATTCTTCGCACGCACGGTCACGGGGGCGTCATGGATGCCGCCGCCGAACTGGTACTGCTGGGCGTTGCCGCCAGTGTCGATCCAGCGGACGCGCGGCGTCACGGCGGTCGTCAGACCGCGCAGGCCGAGGTCATACTTGTAGGCGACGAGATTCTTCTCGGTCTTCGCGATCGCCTCGATGCGATAGAGGCCGGAGCTGCGGTAGTGCGTGAAGCGGATGCCGCCGCTGAAGATGCCCATCGTCAGGCTGCCGGGAAACTCGATCTCGAGCCGCGCACCATCGGTCTTCACCGTGCAGGCGGAGGCGTTGAACACGCCCTTGCCCACTTGGATTTCAGAGGGGAGGCGGGGGAGGTCGGGATTGCGGGTCTGCTCGCCGGGGACGACGAACGGCGCGTCCCAGAAGGAGTACCAGGCCTCGCGGTCCTTCACGGCGCGGGAAGTGATGTCCTCGCCGAACTTGGCGAAATTGGTCAGGCCGACGAAGTCGATGCGACGGTGGCCGGTCTTGACGTTGAACTCCGGCACGAGGTCCTTGCCCAGCACGCCCCAGGAGCCGCCGGCCTTGTGGACCGCGAGCTCGCGGATGATCGGCTGGCCGTGGTCGATCGCGTAGCGGGCGCGGAACTCGCCCTTGTTGTCCACGTCGGACCACGTGACCGTGAGCACGTCGTTTTCCACCGTGGCGGTGAGGCCGGTCTGGGCCTTGTAGGCGGAGAGATCGCTCTTGAGCGGATCGGCAAACGCGCTCGCGACGCCGGCGAGGCAGAGCAGCGTGAAGGATCGGAAAACGGGTTTCCGAAGGAGACATTTCGTCAGGGAGGTCATTGGGTGAGGAACGAAAACGGCTGCCGCGGACGGCGGGGCGACAACGCTTGCAGTGAGCTGTGGGGCTCCAGTCAAAGCCATCCGGGGTACTGGAGCAGGCGGAGACGAGAGCAACAACTCGCGGGAGTGCCAAACCAAATGACGTTTGTACAGGGCGCGCACCGTCCGGAAATTAAGGGCGATGATATAATATATTGAGTCGACTAACCTTTTTTCCGGCAGCGACAACCGACGGCCCGGCGGATCGTCAGGCGCTTGGTGATTCGTTAAATTTTCCGGTTCAATTGATATATCAATCGCGATGCCCGCGCTTGATATATCACGCTAATCACCTTCCCAAAACCCGCTTGCTCCGCTTTTCCGGCCCGACGAAGCTCCTCTCTTCATGAAACTTACCCCGCTTTGCCCGCTCCTCGCCGCGAGTGCCATTTTGCTGGGCGTCGCCCTGCCGACCCGCACCGAAAACGCGCCTGCGGCCGCGCCGACGCCCGCGGCGGTGGCGGCGGTTTCGCTCCAGGGCGTGATGGATTTCCATGCGCACTCCGCGCCTGATGTCAGCAAGCGGTCCGCCACCAGCTTCGAGGTGATCCGCGCGGACAAGGCCGCCGGGATGCGCGCGGTCGTGCTGAAGAACCATTATGTCCCAACCGCCGCGCTCGCGCAGCTTGCGATGCAGGAGGTCGGCGGCATCGAGGTCTACGGCGGTGTCGTCCTCAACCGCTCCAACGGCGGCATCAATCCCGAGGCCGTCCGCCGCATGGTCGAAGTCGAGGGCAAGCGCGGCAAGGTGGTCTGGTGCCCGACGTTCGACGCGGAGAATCAGGTGAAGTCCACGAAGTCCAACCAGCCCTTCGTGCCCGTCGTGAGGGACGGCAAGCCGGTGCCGGCGATGGCGGACATCTTCAAGCTCTGCGCCCAGAACGATCTTGTTTTCGCCACCGGCCATTCCTCGCCCGAGGAATCGATCATCCTGCTCCAGGCCGCGCGGGAGGCGGGCGTGAAGCGCCTGCTCGTGACGCACGTCCTCAGCGAATCCACCCGCGCCAACCTCGAGCAGATGAAGCGCATGGTCGCGCAGGGCGGCATGCTCGAGATCGTCTATCTCGCGCACCTCGGCGCCAAGCCGCTGCCGATTTCCGTCGCAGTCGAGGCGCTCCACACCATCGGCGCGGAGCATTTCATCATGTCGTCCGACCTTGGCCAGCCCAACAATCCGCCGCACGCGGAGGGCCTGCGCGAGTTCATCGCCAAGCTCCAGGCCGGTGGCGCCACTGACCACGAGATCGAGCTGATCACGCGAAAGAATCCCGCCCACCTCATCGGACTCGATCCGTGATATCCAATTAGGAGGCCTCGGCGCCCGCGAAAGAAGGCTCCCTTATCCGGAGCGATTTTCGCTGGGAAACCCCGCCGGCCCCGCGCCTTCCGCGAGTCTTATATAATCCCATATAGAGCCGATCCGGCCCGCCCCGCGGGGAAAGGACTTGGCAACTATGGGAGCGACGATACGTCAGGTCATTTATATTATGCCGGGTACCCAACCCCCCTTGCCGGCGAAGAGAATCCTGTCCGACCGCGCCCTGTCCGCGGGCGCGCAGCTGGCTGCGTCCGGACTTTGCCTGCTGCTCGCCTCGTGCGCGCAGCCCGGCGCCGCGTTGACCGCGCCCGATGCCGGCGCGGCATCGCCGGCGACCTCGCTGGCGGCGGCCCCCGCTCCGGCCGCACCTGCCGTCCAGGCCAAGCCCGCTCCCGCTCCGGCCGCGTCCGTCGCGGTCGCGACCGCGGCGCCGGCGGGCTCCTCCGGCGGGACTGGTTGGGACGAATTTCACCGCACCGTTCAGCCGTTTTTCTCCAAGCACTGCTACACCTGCCACAGCGGCGAGGATGCCGAGAACGGCTTCCGGCTCGACGTGCTCAAGGATGAGGCCGCGCTGAAGGGCGGCGACGAGGCGCTCGAAAACGTCCTCGGCATGCTCAGCCGGCACAAGATGCCGCCATCCGACGAGCCGCAGCCCGCCGCCGCGGAGGTCGCGCCGGTCATGGTCTGGCTGCAGAATCATCTCGTCGGCGACCTCAACGCGCCGGTCAATCCCGGCCGCGTCACCCTGCGCCGGCTCAACCGCGCGGAATACAACAATACCATCCGCGACCTGCTCGCGATCGACTTCCGTCCGGCGGACAATTTCCCCGCCGACGACATGGGCTACGGCTTCGACAACAACGGCGACGTGCTCTCGATGGCGCCCGTGCTGATGGAGAAGTACCTCACTGCGGCCGACCAGGCGCTGGAGAAGGCGATCTACGTCGAGCCCGCTGTCGCGCCACCCGTACAGCACTGGGAGGCTGCGCAGCTCGAGGGCACGATTCCGAAGAGCGATCCGACCGCCTCCGTGACCCGCGGCACCCCCGAGGTCGGTGGCGGCCCGCGCGTGGCCATCCTCCTCGGCCGCATCTTCAACTACAACGGCGAGATCTACACCGACTGTGAGATCCCGGCGAACGGTGAATATATCCTGCGCGTGCGGGCCTACGGCCTCGCCGGCTCCGTCACGCGCCAGCGCCCGCAGGTCGCGTTCCGCCTCGACGGCAGCCAGGTGCAGAAACCCATCTCGATCGTCGAGGACCAGAAGAACGCCGCCTTCGACGCGCTGGAGAAGATGCCGCTGGTGGCCGGCAAGCATCGCATCAGTCTCGCGTTCCTCAACGGCGCCACCTCGGACGAATACGCTCTCGCCAAGCTCAGCGCGCCAGCGCCCGTGACGCCGGCGCCGGTGGCCAATCCCAACGACGACGACGACAAGCCGGCCGCCGGCCGCGGTCGCCGCGGTGGCGGTGCGGGCGGAGCGCCCGCCGGACCGACCGCGCAGACGCCCACGGGCAAGCCGACGCTCGGCGTGATCGCGATCGAGCTCGAGGGGCCGCTCGCGCCCACGCTCGACCGCATGCCGGAAAGCTACCGCCGCGTGATGGTCGCACAGCCTTCGGCCACCGTGAGCAAGGCCGAGGCCGCCGAGAAGATCGTCCGCCATTTCGCGACCCGCGCCTACCGCCGTCCGGTGAGGGACGAGGAGATGCAGCGGCTCATGGCGCTCTGGGCGAAGGGCGACGCCGACGGACGCAGCTTCGACCAGAGCAGCGAGCAAGTCCGGCTGGCCGTGCTCGTCTCGCCCGCGTTTCTCTTCCGCATGGAGCTCGATCCGCAGGCCGCCGAGCAGGCGTCCGGCGTCCACACGCTGAACGACTACGAACTGGCCAGCCGGCTGTCCTATTTCCTCTGGTCGAGCATGCCGGATGACGAGCTGTTCGCGCTCGCCGAAAAAGGCCAGCTCCGCCCCAACCTCGACGCACAGGTCCGCCGGATGCTGAAGGATCCCAAGTCCTCCGCGCTCGTGACCAACTTCGCCAGCCAGTGGCTCCAGCTCCGCTCGATGCAGAACGCGGCGCCGGACGCGGCGCTCTTCCCGGCCTTCGACGAACCGCTGCGCGAGGCAATGACGAAGGAGACCGAGCTATTCTTCAACGCGATCGTCCAGGACGACCGCAGCGTGCTCGATTTCATCAACGCCGATTTCACGTTCGTGAACGAGCGCCTCGCCAAGCACTACGGCCTGCCGGGGATCACCGGGGACAATTTCCGCCGCGTGACCCTGCCGCCGGAGCGCGGCGGGCTCCTCGCGCAGGCCAGCATCCTCACCATCACCTCGCTGCCGAACCGCACCTCGCCGGTGCTGCGCGGGAAGTGGGTGCTGGAGAACCTGCTCGACGCCGCGCCGCCGCCGCCGCCGCCGAACGTGCCCGCGCTGACCGAGGCGGGGCAGGGGCAGATCACGGGCACCGTCCGCCAGCGGATGGAGCAGCACCGCAAGAATCCCGCGTGTGCCTCCTGCCACCAGGAGATGGACGGCATCGGTTTTGCGATGGAGAACTTCGACGCGATCGGCGCCTGGCGCAGCAAGGATGACGGCGTCGAGATCGACGCCCACGGCTCGCTGCCCGGCGGCAAGACCTTCAACGGTCCCGCCGAGCTGCGGAAGGTGATCCAGGCGCAGAGCGAGCAGTTCGCGCGCTGCCTCGCGAACAAGATGCTGACCTTCGCCCTCGGCCGCGGCCTGCAGCCCTACGACCGCCGCACGAGCGACGCGATCGTCGAGGCGATGCGGAAGAACGACAACCGCTTCTCCACCATGATCGAGGAGATCGTGCGGAGCGACGCTTTCCAGAAACGTAACGGTAAACCAGAAAGAGGTGATTCATGAGCCAGTTGATTATGTCCCGTCGGACGCTCCTGCGTGGTTTGGGCACGGCGCTCGCGCTGCCCGTGTTGGATTCGATGATTCCCACCCGCCTGCTTGGCGCCGAAGCCAAGGCCGCCGCGAAGGCGGTCGCCGCCCCGCGCCGCATGGCCTGGATCTACGTTCCGAACGGCATCGACATGCAGAACTGGACACCGGCTGAGCTGGGCTCCTCCTACCAGCTCACGCCCATTCTCCAGCCGCTGGCCGAATTCAAGGACCGGTTCACCGTCATCAGCGGCCTCGCCTGCGAGAAGGCGAATCCGAACGGCGACGGCGGCGGCGATCACGGCCGCGCGAGCGCGTCGTACCTCACTGGCGCGCAGGCACGGAAAACCGAGGGCGCCAATCTCAAGTGCGGTCTCTCCGCCGACCAGGCGGCCGCGGCCAAGATCGGCCACCTCACCAAGTTTCCCTCGCTCGAGCTCGGTGTTGAGGAGGGCAAGCAGGCGGGCCGCTGCGACAACGGCTACAGCTGCGCATATTATCACACCATTTCCTGGCGCAGCGAAACCACGCCCGTCGTGAAGGACTGCGATCCGCGCTCCGTCTTCGACCGCCTGTTCAGCAACGGCGATCCGCGCGAGTCCGCCGAGAGCCGCGCCCGCCGCGAGAACGACCGCAAGAGCATCCTCGATTTCATTTCGGACGACGCGAACAGCTTCCAAAAAAAGCTCACGTACGCGGACAAGCAGAAGATGGACGAGTACCTCACGTCCGTCCGCGAGATCGAGATCCGGCTGGAGAAAGCCAAGAACGAGGCGCCCGTCGCCCCGCCCGCCGGCGCGACCCGTCCCGAGCTCGATCACGCTGGCACGAGCGACAAGTATTCCGTCGGGCTGCCGCTGATGATCGACATGATGGTGCTCGCGTTCCAGACCGACCGCACGCGCGTGATCACGCTCCCGTTCGCGGACGAGAAGAGCAACCAGACCTACGGTTTCGCCGGCGCGAATGTGCCGCACCACGCGACTTCGCACCACATGGGCGATCCCGCGAAGAAGGCGCTCATCGCGAAAATCAACAAATACCACATCGAGCAGCTCGCCTACCTGTTGCGGAAGCTCGACGCGGTCAAGGAGGCCAACGGCAGCTCCGTGCTCGATAATTCGCTCATCAGCTACGGCAGCAATATCAGCGACGGCGACCGGCACAACCACGACGAGCTGCCCCAGCTGCTGTTCGGCAAGGCCGGCGGCGCCATTTCCACCGGCCGCCATGTGCGTTTCGACGGCGTGCCGCTCAACAATCTCTGGCTCTCGATGTTGGACAAGTCCGGCGCCGCCGTTGACCGCCTTGGCGACAGCACCGGCCGCCTCGCCCTCGCGTGAGCGTCATGTGATATATCAATATTTCGGGAAAGCGATTCGGTCGCGTGATATATCATATCGTGCGATTTATTATAACGTTCTGTCGCGGGCGGAATATAAATCAGCACGCTTATGCACGAGATTAAGTAGCAGGTTAAATCGTCAGATTTATAGACAAATTGTGAACGAATGCTTGTAGGGGAAGCACCCGGTGCCTACCAACAGGGCGTCACGTCAAGTGTCCCGGAGCCCTCGGCTCCGCTTCTTGGTTAGTCCTCATTCACCCCCGTACCCCGCCTCGTGCGTGTCCGCGGTCCGCAGCGTCCCGGCACCACTGTCTCCAAACTTCGTTAGTATTACCCATCATGAAAGCACGCCCTATAACTACACAAACCTCCGCGGCGCGTCTGCTGACGTCCGCGTTTCTGACGGTGGCGCTGCTCTGCCCCACGCTGGTCCGCGCCCAAGCCGCGACCGACGCGCAGACGCTCGCCAAATACGATAAGAACAACAACGGCCGCCTCGATCCGGACGAAGTGTCCGCGATGCAGGCCGACACCGCGCGCGCCGCGTCGACGCCGGTCAGCTCCTCCGCCAGCGCCTCGGGCGACGTGGTGACGCTGAATCCGTTCGAAGT